>NZ_JBFAQY010000013.1:0-231153 GCF_040678965.1 Streptosporangium sp. NPDC049248 | reverse complement strand
CCTCCCCCGCGAACCGCCGCAACTCCCCCACATCAAGCACCGGCCCCGCACCCACCGAGGCCGCCTCCCCCTCCGCCGAAACCCTCTCCGCCGAAACCCCCTCGGCCGGAACCACGTACGCCACCAACCGCCGATCCCCCGGCCGGTCCTCCCGCACCACCACCGCCACCCGCGACACCGACCCATGCCGGGCCAACACCGCCTCCACCTCACCCGGCTCAATCCGAAAACCCCGCACCTTCACCTGCTGATCAACCCGCCCCACGAACTCCACAACCCCGTCACCACGACGCCGAACCACATCCCCCGTCCGATACATCCGCCCACCACGACCACCGAACGGACACGCCACGAACCGCTCCGCCGTCAACCCCGCCCGCCCCAGATACCCCCGCGCCAGCTGCGCCCCGGCCAGGTACAGCTCCCCCTCCACCCCGGCCGGAACCGGCCGCAGCCACGAATCCAGCACATGGAGGCGGGTGTTCCAGACGGGGTGACCGATCGGCACGGAGGTGGTCTCGGTGCCGGGACGGTGCTCCCAGAAGGTGACGTCGACCGCGGCCTCGGTCGGGCCGTAGAGGTTGTGCACCGGCACCCCCAGCCGGGCCGCCGCCTCGTCGGCGAGCGCGGGCGGCAGTGCCTCACCGCTGCAGATGAGAAATCGAAGAGCCGCCCCCGTTCCGGACATCTCCGGCGAACCAGAAGGGGGCACCGCCTCCAGGAAGGCGGCCAGCATGGAGGGGACGAAGTGCAGGACCGTGATGCGTTCGGAGTCGATGAGCCCGGCGAGGTAGGACGGGTCCCGGTGCCCGTCCGGCCTGGCGACGACCAGGGCGGCACCGGTCTGAAGCGGCCAGAAGAACTCCCAGACCGACACGTCGAATCCGGCCGGCGTCTTCTGCAGAACGCGGTCCGCCGGACCCAGCCGATATTCGGACTGGGCCCAGAGCAGGCGGTTGACGATCGCACCGTGGGTGACCACGACCCCCTTGGGCCGCCCCGTCGAACCGGAGGTGTAGATCACGTACGCCGGACTCTCCGGCACGAGCGGCAGACCGAGATCGGAAGCCGGATACCCGGAGGCGTCTGCACGGCCCAGCCAGTCACCGTCGATCACCAGAACCGGCCGGGAGTCGTCCAGCATCGACGCGATCCGCGCCGCCGGAAGCCCCGGGTCGACCGGCAGGTAGGCGGCGCCCGCCTTGATCACGGCGTACATGGCGACCAGCAGGTCCGGTGACCTGGGCAGCATCAGCGCCACCACTCGTTCGGCTCCCACCCCGTGCTCGGCCACCAGCAGACGGGCCAGCCGGTTGGCTCGCGCGTTGAACGCCGCGTAGCTCAGCTCGTCCCCCTCGAACACCAGCGCCGTCGCGTCCGGCGTCCGCGTGACCTGGGCCTCGAACAGCGCGGCCAGCGTGGTGCGGGGCACGTCCGCGGCCGTGTCGTCCCGGTGGTCCGGCACGGGCTCGCCCGAGGAGAGCCCGTCGAGACGGCCTACGGCGGTGTCCGGCTCGGCGACCAGTTCGGCCAGCAGTCCCAGGAAACGGTCGAGCAGAGCCGCGGCCTCCGCCTCGGTGAACACGTCGGGCCGGTACTGCAGCCGGAAACGGAGCACGTCCCCCGGCACGACCAGCAGCGTGATCGGATAGTGCGTCGCGTCGGCCACGTCCGCCGAGGTCAGGTCAAGGTCGCCGATCGCCGTACGGGAGTCGACGGGGTAGTTCTCCATCACCAGCAGCGCGTCGAACAGGGGGCCGCGCCGGATCTCGGCAAGGCCGACGTGGTGGTGCGGCAGCAGTTCCGCCTGCTCGTCGCGGAGCCTGCGCAGCAGGTCACCCACGGTTTCCGCGGGGTCGAGCCGGACCCGGACCGGCAGGGTGTTGATGAACAGGCCGACCATGCGCTCGACCCCGGGCAACTCGGGCGGGCGGCCGGAGACCGTACCGCCGAAGACGACGTCCCGGCGGCCGGTCAGCCGGCCGAGCAGCAGGCCGAAGGCGGCCTGCATGACGGTGCTGAGCGTGCTGGAGCGCGTGCGGGCGAGAGCGGTGAGCGCCCTGGTCCGGCCGTCGTCGAGCTCGGCGGTGACCCTGGCGGGCGCGACCGGCTCGGCCGGGGCGTGCGGGGCGACGAGGGTGGGCTCGTCGAAACCGTCCAGCGCGTGCTCCCAGGCCCGCCGCGTGGACTCGCCGTCCTGACCGACCAGCCAGGCCAGGTAGTTCTCGTACGGTGGCGCGGGGACGGGCTCCTGGCCCGAGTACAGCGCGAACAGCTCGGCCGCCAGCAGCGGTGTCGACCAGCCGTCCAGCAGGATGTGATGGTTGGTGAGGATCAACCGGTGCCTGCCGGGTCCGAGCCGTACCAGCGCGAAACGGAGCAGCGGCGGCCGGGACAGGTCGAACCGCCGGGCCCGCTCCTCGGCGGCCACCGTCTCGGCGTCGATTCCCGCCACCTCCCGCCACGGCACCTCCACCCTCCGGTGCACCAGCTGCACCGGGTCGCCGCGCAGCTCGAAGGAGACACGGAGGTTGGGGTGTCCGCGGACCAGGCGTTCCGCGGCGGCCCTGAGCCGTGGCGCGTCGAGGGGGCCGCTCAGGTCCAGGGTCAGCTGGGCGGTGTAGACGTCCACCTCCAGCAGGGAGTGGAAGAACAGGCCGTGCTGGAGCGGGGCGAGCGGCCAGACGTCCTGGAGGCCGGGGCCGAGCTCGTCGAGGTCGTCCTGGGTGAGGGGTACCGCGACGTCGGAGGGGGTGAGGCCGCCTCCGACATGCCGGGAGATACCGGTCAGAGCCTCCGACCAGGCGGTGGCCAGCTCGGCGATCCGGTTGTCGGCGTGGCGGGTGGGATCCCAGGTCCAGGTGACGCGGAGGACGTCGCCGAGGGCGATCGCGTCGATCTGGATGCCGTGCCTGAGCGGGGCGGCGGCGTCCTGGCCGCCGGACAGCCCGCCGGCCACGGGCTCCCAGTCCAGCCCGGAGGAGGTGATCCGGCCTAGATAGTTGAAACCGATCTCCGGCTGGGGCAGTGCGGCGAGTGCGGGTGCGGTGTCGGGGTTGAGGTGGCGCAGCAGGCCATAACCCAGCGGGTCGGGAAGAGCGCGGAGCTGCTCCTTCACCCGCTTGACCGCCTGGCCCGCGGCCTGGCCGCCGTTCTTGAGATCGGCCCAGTCGACGGGGCCCGCGTCGATCCTGACGGGATGCACGGCGGTGAACCAGCCCACGGTCGCGGACAGGTCCACGCCGGGGAGGATCTGCTGCCTGCCGTGCCCTTCCAGGTCGACGAGCACGGAACGCCGCCCGCTCCACCTCGCGACCGCCGCCGCGAGCCCGGCGAGCAGCACGTCGTCGGCGTTCCCGTGGAAGGCACCCGGCACGCTGCCCAGCAGCGGCCCCGCCACGTCGGCGGGGAGCTCCACGACCGTCTCCCGCCGCTCCCCCCAGGTCCCCCGCTCGCGTACCGGCGCGGCGGGAGGGAGAGCCTCCCGGGGCAGGGCCCGCGCCGGTGAGGTCGGCGGGGAGGGCGTGAGGAGCGCGGTCCAGGCGGGGAGGTCGGCCACCCAGGCCGGGTTCACGGCCTCGGCCTGGAGCAGGCGCGCCCAGGCGCGGAAGGAGGTGGTGGGCTCGGGCAGGCGTACCTCGGTACCCGCTCTCCCGGCGCTCCAGGCCGCGAGGAGGTCGGGCAGCAGGATCCGCCAGGACACCCCGTCGACGGCCAGGTGGTGGATGACCAGCAGAAGCCGTCCGGACCGCTCGCGGCCCGCGTCGAACCACACGACCCGTACCATCCGTCCGGTGCCGGGATCGAGCTCACCCCGGACCCGCTCGGCATACCCGGCCACCGTCTCGTCCACCTCGTCCGGAACGTTCGAGACCTCCACCCGGCGCACGCAGTCCGCTGCCAGGACCGCTCCAGCCGGGGCGATCTCCAGCTCCCACGCCCCGGCACCCGCCGAAGGCGTGGACGTCCGGAGCCTCAGCGCGTCGTGGTGGTCCAGCACGATCTGGACGGCGGCCGTCAGGTCGTCGAGGCCGAGATCCGGGGGTACCCGGAGCACCACGCTCTGGCTGAATCCTTCGATCGGCCCCTCGCCCTCGGCGAGCCAGGCGACGATCGGGGTGAGGTCGACGGCTCCCGTGCCGTCATCCGCCGGGCCGTTCGGATCCGTGCCGTCCGCGGGCTCCTCCGCGACGTGGGCGACGAGGGCGAGGGCCTCGGGGGTCTGGTGCTGGAAGACCTGCTTCGGGGTGAGCGCGAGCCCGACCTCCCGTGCTCGGGAGACGAACCGGATGGCGAGGATGCTGTCGCCACCCAGGTCGAAGAACCCGTCGTCGGCCCCGGCCCTGGGCAGGCCGAGGACCTCGGCGAACAACCCGGCCAGCAGGCGTTCGCGGTCGGTCGCCGGCTCCCGGCCCGAGGTCTCCCCCGCGGGTTCCGGCAGGGCACGCCGGTCGAGCTTGCCGTTGGTGGTCAGCGGCATCTCGTCCAGCGTCACGATCGCGGCGGGCACCATGTACTCGGGCAGGGAGCGCCGCAGGTGCCTGCGCAGTTCCTCCGCGCTCGCGCCGCCGACCACGTACCCGACCAGCCGCAGGTCTCCTCCCGGCTCGGGCCCCCGGTCCCGGCGGGCCAGCACGGCCGCCTGCTCGACGCCGGAATGCGCGGCCAGTACCGCCTCGATCTCGCCCAGCTCGATCCGGAAACCCCGCACCTTCACCTGCTGGTCGGCGCGGTCGACGTAGTGGAGTTGCCCGTCGGCCCCCCAGCGGACCAGGTCGCCGGTGCGGTACATCCGCCCGCCGGGCACAAAGGGGTCGGCGACGAACCGCTCGGCGGTCAGCCCCGGCCGGTCCAGGTATCCGCGTGCCAGGCTGGGTCCCGAGACGTACAGCTCCCCGGTGGATCCCGGCGGGACCGGGCGCAGTCCGGCGTCCAGCACGTGCAGGCGGGCGTCGTAGACCGGGCGGCCGATCGGGGTCTCGCCGGGGAGGGTCAGCGGGTCGCTGCAGGTGACGACGACCGTGGTCTCCGTCGGCCCGTAAACGTTGATCATCCGGCGCCCGGCGGACCAGCGGCGGACCAGCTCGGGGCGGCACGCCTCGCCGCCCACCAGCAGGGTCCGCAGCCCGGGGAGCGGTCTGACCGGGACCGTCGCCAGCGCGGCGGGGGTGATGAACGCGTGCGTGACACGTGCCTCGGCGAGGAACCGGCCGAGCGGCTCACCGCCGTACACCCCGGCGGGCACCGGCACGAGCGCCGCACCCGCCGACAGGGCCATCAGCCATTCGAGCACCGCCCCGTCGAACCCGATCGAGGCGAACTGCAGGACCCGGCTGTCCTCGGTCACCGCGTACCTGTCGATCTCGGTGCGCGCGTACGCGGGCAGGCCCGCGTGGGTGACCACCACCCCCTTGGGACGCCCGGTGGATCCGGAGGTGTAGACGACGTAGGCCGGGTGTTCCGGCAGCAGCCCGGTCACCGGGTCGGTGGCGGGCAGGCCGTCGCCGGTCCAGGTGTCCATCTGGACGACCTCGATGCCGGGCGGCGTTTGGAACCCGGCGTCGGCGCGGGTCACCACGGCCGAAGGGGCGGCGTCGGCGAGCATCGTCGCCAGGCGCTCCGGCGGATGGCCGGGATCGAGGGGGAGGTAGGCGGCGCCGGACTTGAGGATGCCGAGGAACGCGACGGTCATGTCGAGGGAGCGGGGCACCGACAGGCCCACATAGCGGTCGGGTCCGGCACCGAGGGCGATGAGGTGGTGGGCCAGCCGGTTGGCCCGCGCGTTCAGCTCGGCATAGGTGATCTCGGTGTCCCCCGCGACGACGGCGACGGCACCGGGGGCGCGCCGCACCCGGTCCTCGAACAGGGAGACGGCCGTACCCGGCGGCACCTCGCGCGGCGCGGCGCCCCAGTCGGCCAGGAGCATGTGCTCGGCCTCGTCGAGGAGTTCCACGGCGCCGACGCGAATGCCGGGGCCCGCCTGGGCGACGCGGGTGAGGAAGCGCAGGAAACGGCCGTGGTGGTCGGCCAGCAGGGCCTCGCCGTACAGGTCGGGGTGGCCGTCGAAGTCGATGCGGACCCCGCGCCCGTCGGAGCCGTCGTAGAGGTTGATCGACAGATCCTCGACCGGCCCGGTGCAGAGCGGGTGCGCGACGGCGGTGTGACCGGCGAACTTCAGGTCGTAGTCGAAGCGCATGATGTTGACCACCGGGCCGAACAGCCGGTCGCCCACCGTGCCGCGAAGTTCGCGGCGCAGGTCCTCGTACCGGTAGCGCTGGTGCACCAGCAGCCGTCCGACCTCCCGGGTGACCTGGGCGGACAGCTCGCCGAAGGTCGTCTGCGGGGAGACCGTCAGGCGGAGCGGGAGCACGTTGGAGAGCATCCCCGGCGTTCGCCGGGCGGCGGGCGTGGTCCTGGCGGTGACGGCCAGCCCGAGGACCACCTCGCGGGCTCCGGTGAGGCGCCCCACGAAGGCCGCGATCGCCGCGATCATGAATCCGGAGACGGCCGTGCCGTGGGAGAGCGCGGCCTCGGTGAGCGCGGCGGCGTCGTGCTCACCGAGCGTGGCGCTCCGCCGGTTGAACCGCGAGGTGGCGGTGGTGCCGGGAGAGAGAGCGGGGACCGCGCTCAGATCGGCGAGTCTGCCGTGCCAGTGGCGGCGGTCGGCCTGGAAGTGGTCGGAGGCGCGGTAGGCGGCGTCCTCCTCCAGCAAGGTGGCCAGCGACTGGAAACCACCGGGGCCGGGGTCGCGGCCGTCGGCCAGTGCGGTGTAGACCTCGGCGAGACGCTGGGCGATCATCGGCCCGCTGTAGCCGTCCATGACCACGTGGTGGCAGCGCAGATACCACAGGTGGCGGTCGGGCGCGATCCGGATCAGGGCGGTTGCCACGAGCGCGTCCTCGCGGAACGGCGAGCGCAGGTCCTCCCGCATCCACTGCAGAGCGGCCCGCTCCGCACCGAGTCCCCCGTCGCCCGGTTCTCCCCCGGCGAGGTCGAGGAACGGGCACGGCACCTCGCGCTCCTCGACGATCTGACCGACCCGGCCGGCCCGGCCCGCCTCCTCGGTCTCGCCGCCGATGATCCGTACGTGAACGGCGTCGACCTCCCCGGCCGCGAGTCGCACGGCCGTGGCGAAGACCTCCGGATCGACCGGGCCGGAGATCTCTATGTACTGGGCAATGTAGAGCGGTTCGCCAGGGATAATCCGCTGGGCGTCCCATATTCCACTCTGCGCTGCAGACAATGGCAGGAGGGAATTCTTGCTGAACACCGTCGCCACGCTTTCCATCTGGGCCGGAAAATGCCTGACGGGCGCTTATTAGCACCTCGAAGGGGCAGAAACGCATTGTGTGCGCCGATCCACCCCCACGTTTATTACCGGCAAGTAAATCACAGGTGTGATCTGCCTCGCAATAACGCCTTTTATCATTTACCGCTAAACTCGCCTCCTACTTTTTCGCTCTTTCTCAAGGCGACCTTGCCGGATCCGAGCACCACGCGGGGGCGCACGAGCCGCCGGGGCCTGAGCATGACCCGCGGCCTGACCGCCACCGGCAGCCGGTATGGGCGCGGCCCGCGCCGCCACCAGCGGGTGCCCCTGGACAGGCGACTCGGCCACCAGACGGCGTCGCCGACGTCCAGGGTGAGCGCGGTCACCAGTACGGAACGGACGATCATCGTGTCGAGCAGCACCCCCACGGCCACCGCGAAGGCGATCTGGACCGTCTGCGTCAGCGGAAGCACCACCAGCACCGCGAAGGTGCCGGCGAGCACGACCCCCGCCGAGGTGATCACACCGCCGGTCGCGCCCAGGCCGAGGATCGCGCTGTGCGCCGTGCTGTAGCGGTGCGCCTCCTCCCGGACCCGGTGCATGAGGAAGATGTTGTAGTCGACACCCAGCGCCACCAGCAGGACGAAGACCAGCAGGACGAACCCCTGGTCCACCCCGGCGAAACCGAAGAGGTGCGCGAACGCCAGCGAGCTGATTCCCAGTGTGGCCAGGAACGACAGCACCACGGTGGCCAGCAGCAGCATGGGCGCGATGAGCGAGCGCAGCAGTACCGCGAGCACCGCGAAGACCACGAGCAGCACCAGCGGGATGATCACCACCCGATCCCGCTGCGCGCCGCGCTCCAGGTCGGCGATGAGCGCCACGTTGCCGCCCACGTTGACGTCCGGGGCGGCGACCGCCCGCAGCCGGTCGCGCAGGGCGAGCACCTCGTGCTGCTCGGCCTCCTCTCCGTCGCCCCCGCGTACCGTCACGTTGAGCAGGATGTCGCCGTTGCCCGCGGCGCCCAGCGAGATCGCGGTGACCTCCGGTCGCTGCGCGGTGTCCACGATCACGTCCCTGACGTACTGCTCGGTGGTGACCACCTGGACCGGGTCGGCCTCGCCCGAGGGGAAGTGCCGCTCGGCGGCCTCCTGCCCGACCACCGAGTCCGGCCTGGAGAGGAAGACGTCGGCGTTGCCCAGCCCGCCCGCCCGGTAGGAGGCCAGCCCGGACGCGCACAGGCAGAGCCCGAGGACCGTGACGACCCACACCAGACGGGGGTTCGCGTGGATCCTCCTGCCCAGGGCGCCCCATCTGCCATGGTCGGCGGGGTGCTCCTCGGCGTCCGGGTCGTGGTGCGGGACGAGCGGCCAGAAGACCCAGCGCCCGAAGACGACCATGACCGCGGGAAGCAGGGTCATCATGGCGAGCATCGCGCTGGTCACCCCGACCGCGGAGACCGGCCCGAGGCCCCTGGTGGAGTTGAGCTCGGCCACCACCAGGCAGAGCAGCGCGGCGACCACCGTCGCCGCGCTCGCCACCACCGCTGGCCCGGCCCTGCGCAGCGCGACCGCCATCGCCTCGTGCCGGTCGGCGTGCCTGCGCAACTCCTCGCGGTAGCGGGCGATGACCAGCAGCGCGTAGTCGGTGCCCGCGCCGATCACCAGGACCATGAGCAGCGAGACCGCCACGCTGCTGACCGTGATCGCGCCCGCGGCGGCGAGCAGGTAGTTCACCCCCATCGCGACGGCCAGCCCGACCAGCACCGTTCCCAGCGGGAAGAGCCAGAGGACCGCGCTGCGGTAGGTGATCAGGAGCACCACCACGGCCACGCCCATCGCGGCCAGCAGCAGGTCGCTGTCCACCGTCGAGAACACGGCCAGCGCGTCGGCCTGGAATCCGACCATGCCGGTGATGTACGCGGCCAGTCCCGCGGGGCGGCCCTCGTCCACCACCCGGCGGATCCGGTCGACGATCTCGGCGGTCTCCCTGCCGCCCTGGTCCCTGACGATCACCACGACCTGGACCGCCTCGCCGTCCCCGGACCGCTGCGTGGCGATCAACTTGATCGTCTTGGTCAGCCTGGGCGCCCGGAACTTCTGCTCGACCCTCCGCAGTTGCTCGGGCAGCCGTCCTCGGGCGTCCCGGTACGGCGCGAGTTCCCTGTCGAACTCCGCACGCCCGAAGGTCCTGCCGCCGGTGGGGGTGGGCATCTCGGCCACCACCCCGGGGACCCCGGCCAGTGCCTTGACGTCCCTGGCGATCTCGGCGTCATCGGCCTCGCCGAGACCGCCAGGCCGCTCGTAGACGATCGTCGCCGGGGAGAGGTTCTCCCCCTGCATGCCGAGGATGCGCCTGACCGCCTGCGCGGAGTCCGCGCTGGCGGGGAGGTATCCGGCGACGTCGTCCTGCTGCACCGACTCCAGCCGCCCGGCGAGGGAGGCGGCCACGACGACGACGCCGAGCCAGACGAGCAGCACCACCCACTTCGTGCGCCGCCCGCACAGCAGCCCGGCCAGCGACGCCCCGTTCATCGGCCCGTGCTCAGCCGTCCCAGCAGGTGGTCGGCCATGGCCGCGACCGTCGGGTGTTCCCAGGCCATGGTCGGCTCGATCTCCAGCCCGTACTCGGCCTCGATGTCCCCGCAGAGGCTGAGCGAGTAGACGGAGTCCATGCCGTACTGGGCGACCGGCACCAGCGGGTCGATCTCCTCCGGCGGGCGCATGACGTAGGAGGCCACCCGCGCCCTCAGCCAGCCGCGGATGATGTCCAGGTCTGCGGCGATCCCAGCGTCGGCGGACATGCTCACACTCCTTCTGATCGGACGCGTGCGGCGACGGCCGCCGTGAGCTCGGCGTGGACGACGGGCAGCGATCCGTTCAGCAGCAGGTCACGGGTGCGCGAGCGCTGGATCTTGCCGCTGGTGGTCTTGCCCACTCCGCCGCGCCTGACCAGCACGACGCTCATCGACGGCAGCCCGAAGGACCTGGCGAGCTCACCCTGCACGCCACGGGCCAGCTCTTCCGCGGGGGCGTCGAGGCCCCGTTCGCGAATCTCCTGGACGAGCACCACGTGCTCGCCCCCGGCACGTACGCCGAAGGCCGCCCCGGCCCCCAGCGACGGGTGCGCCTGCCGGGCGGCCTCCTCCAGGTCCTGGGGATAGAGGTTGCGCCCGTTGACGATGACGACGTCCTTGATGCGGCCGGTGACGTACAGCTCGCCGTCCAGCAGGAAGCCCAGGTCCCCGGTCCGCAGGAACGGCCCCTCACCCGCGGCGGTGCGCCCGCGGAAGGCGTCGCGGGTCGCCTCCTCGCGCTGCCAGTACCCCCGCGCGACGCTCTCCCCCCGTACCCAGAGCTCTCCGACCCGCCCGTGCGGCAGCTCGGTTCCGGTGCCGGGATCGACGACGTGCACGGACATGCTGATCGGCCGCCCGCAGCCGACCAGTTCCACGCCTTCTCCCGGGTTGTCCACCGGAACCGCCTCGTGCCGCTCCAGCGCCGCGACGTCGAACCCGCGGACCGTCGGCCCGTGCCCCAGCGGGGTGGCGGTGATCACCAGGGTCGCCTCGGCCATGCCGTACGCCGGGGCCCACGCCTTCTCACTGAAGCCCGCGGCTCCGAAGCGGCGCACCATCGCGCGCAGCGTGCCGGTACGCACCGGCTCGGCCCCGTTGAGCGCGAAGCGCAGGCTGGACAGGTCGAGCCCGGCCACCTGGGCGTCGGTGACCCGGGCCGCGCACCACTCGTAGGCGAAGTTCGGCGCGACGGTGTATCCGGCCCGGTATCGGCTGATCATCTCCAGCCAGAGCGCGGGGCGCATGACGAAGGCGATCGGCGAGGCGAAGTAGAGGTCGCCGCCCGCGTAGATCGGCTGGAGCAGCATGCCGACCAGGCCCATGTCGTGGTAGTGCGGCAGCCAGCCCACCCCGACGCCCACCTTGGGCGAGCCGATCGCCCGCCAGATCTCCCCCTCGTTGTGGAGCAGGTTGGCGTGGGTGATCATGACGCCTCTGGGCTCGCTGGTGGAACCGGAGGTGTACTGCATGTAGGCGAGGGTGTCGGGCCCCATCCGGGGCATCGTCCAGTCCCCGGGGTCGGGGAGGTCGAGAGCGTCGGTGGCCACGCACTCGACGGTGCCGTCCAGGCCGACATCGCGCAGCCAGGCGTCGAGCATGTCCAGATTGGCCGAGTCGGTGAGCACCAGCCGCACGTCGGCGTCCTTGATGATCCCCTCGGCGCGTTCCAGCGCACGGGGATCGGTCTGCGGCAGCGGCGAGGGCACCGCGACCACCCGGGAGTACAGGCACCCCAGGAACGCCGCCAGGAACTCCAGACCGGCCGGGTGAAGCAGCAGCACCGTCTGGTCCGTCATCCGCCGCCCCGTCAGCCAGGCGCCGATCGACCTGGCCCGTGCGTCGAGCTCGGCGAAGGTCAGACGGTCCTGCTCGACGAGCTCGCCCCTGCGGTCCTCCACGAAGGTGTAGGACCGTTCGTGCCCGTGCCGGTCCACCTGCGCGCGCACCCACTGCACAAAGGACATCTGGTCATCTCCCATGATGGCAAGAGACCCCAACATAGGAGGAAAGATCAGCCGGTCCCAGGCCTGGGCCGCACAAGCTCTCACCCGGTTTTACGCCGAAAGTTAGTACTTTCCCTCTCCCCGTTTCCGCCCCACGAGCCCGTGTACGGGGGCACGCGCGGGGGCATGGACGGAGCTGAATCTTGCCGAGTCAGGCGCACCTTGCTTAACATATGAGCAGATGTTCAGGTGTTGACAGAATGGATCTTACGATGGGTCACGGGCATGGCCATGGGCACCGCGCCGACGCCGACCGCCGCTACCTCGCGGCGGCGCTCGCCCTGCTGCTCGCCTTCATGGCGGCCGAGGTCGTCATCGGCATCGCCGCCAACTCCATCGCGCTGATCTCCGACGCCGGGCACATGCTCACCGACGCCGGCGCCATCGCGCTCGCACTGGTGGCGATGAGGATGGCGGCCCGCCCGGCCCGCGGCGCCTACACCTTCGGCTGGAAGCGGGCCGAGATCCTCTCCGCGGCAGTCAACGGGCTGACGTTCGTGGCGCTCGTCGCCTACTTCGTCTACGAGAGCGTGCGGCGGCTCATCGAGCCGCCCGAGGTCGCCGGAGCCCTGGTTTTCGGCACCGCCCTGGCCGGGATCGCGGTCAACGCCGTCGCCGCGTGGCTCATCGCCAGGGCCGACCGGAGCAGCCTCAACGTGGAGGGCGCGTTCCAGCACATCCTCAACGACCTGTACGCGTTCGTGGCCACCGCGATCGCCGGCGCGGTCGTCTGGCTCACCGGCTGGGGCCGGGCCGACGCGATCGCCGCCCTGGTCGTCGCGGCCCTGATGGCCAAGGCGGCCTACGGCCTGCTGCGCGACGCCGGACGCATCCTGTTCGAGGCCGCGCCCGACGGGGTGAACCCGACCGAGGTGAGCGCCGCGATCATCGCCCACGCGAGCGTGACGGGTGTCGAGGACCTGCACGTGTGGACGGTGACCAGCGGCTTCCCCGCACTCTCCGCGCACGTGACCGTCATGCCCGGCGGCGACTGCCACCGGGTCCGCCGCGAGCTGGCCGAACTGCTGCACCAGCGCTTCCACATCGACCACACCACACTGCAGGTCGACCACGTCCCCGGCACGGCATGCCACATGATCACCGGCTGAGGCAGGCCTCGAAGACCGCGGTGAGCCGGGCGATCACCGCCTCACGGTCGGGGACGTCGCTCGACTCGGGGCCGTAGAGCTGGCGCATCGTGCCGTTCCCGGTGATGAGCGCGGTGGCGATTCTCGCCCGGAAGGCCGCGTCGGGACCGGAGAGCCTTGCCGACAGGGGCTCCAGGATCGCCGAGCTGACCCGGTCCCGGATGAGATCGTGGATCTCCGGGCAGTTGGACGACCGGATGAGCGCGGCCATCACCGGACTCGCCTGGTCCGAGCGGAGCCGCTCGGCGATGTACTCTGCCAGGCGCCGGGGGAGCTCCTCCTCGGGGAAGTCCAGGACGCCGGGGAAGCGTCCCTGCATCGCGAGCACCTCGGCGAACAGCTCTCGTTTGCTGCCGAAGTAACGGTTGATCAGCGCTATGTTGGCATCCGCCTCGGCGGCGATCAGCCGCATCGTCACCTGGTCGTAGCCAAGGTCGGCGAACAGCCGGCGGGCGGCGTCGAGGATGCGCCGCCTGGTGCCCTCCCTGTCGCGCTGCCGTGTCTCATCCACCTACGCGATCCTTCCAGATTTGACGAGTAAACAAGCGTCTACTAACTTAATATGTACTCTACATGCATTGGGGGACGGTTCATGCCGACCGAACAACAGATCCGGGCCGAGGCCGCACCGGGTTTCACCCACAAACAGGTGCTGGAGATCCTGGCCGGACTGATGCTCGCCATGCTGACGTCGATGATCTCGACGTCCGTGGTGGGAACCGCGTTGCCGACGATCGTCGGCACGCTCGGCGGCCAGGACCAGCTCGCATGGGTGGCCAGCGCGACCCTGCTGACCATGACCGCCTCCACCCCGATCTGGGGCAAGGTATCCGACCTCTACGGCCGCAAGCTCATGTTCCAGGTCGCCCTGGTCGTCTTCGCGGTGTCCTCCGTAGCCGCCGGGTTCTCCCAGGACATGGGCCAGCTCATCGCCGCCAGAGCGGTGCAGGGCATCGGCGCCGGCGGGCTCGCCGCGCTCCCGCAGATCATCCTCGGCGACGTGGTGGAGCCCCGCGAGCGCGGCCGCTACTCCGGCTACATCGGCGCGGTCTTCGGCGTCTCGACGGTGGCCGGCCCGCTGCTCGGCGGGTTCATCGTGGACAACATGTCCTGGCGCTGGACGTTCTGGATCTGCGTGCCGCTGGCCGTGGTCGCGTTCGTCGTCATCCAGAAGGTGCTGAAGCTGCCCTTCACCCGCCGCGACACCAAGGTCGACTGGTGGGGCGCGACCTTCATCACCGGCGGCACCACCGCGCTGATGCTGCTGCTCTCCCTCGGCGGCAAGGAGTTCGGCTGGAACTCCGGGTGGACCTACGGCCTGGGCGCGCTCAGCCTGGTGATGTTCGGCCTGGCCGTCGTCGCCGAGCGCAGGGCGGCAGACCCGATCCTGCCCCCGCACCTGTTCCGCAACCGCACCTTCGTGCTCACCTCCGTCGCCTCCCTACTGGTCGGCGCGGCGATGTTCGGCGCGCTGATGTTCCTGCCCCAGTACCTGCAGATCGTCAAGGGCATGAGCCCCACCGGCTCCGGCCTGATGACCCTTCCCCTGGTGCTCGCCCTGCTCGTCTCCTCGATCGCGGTCGGCAGGTTCGTCAGCAGGACCGGCCGGTGGAAGATCTTCCCCGTGGTGGGCATGCTGCTGGTCGGACTCGGCCTGTTCCTCCTGTCGCGCCTGCACGTCGACAGCTCGCTGCTGCTTGTCGGCGTCGACAACGCGGTGCTCGGCGTCGGGCTCGGCGCCACCATGCAGATCCTGATCCTGGCCGCGCAGAACGCGGTGTCCAGGGCGGACCTCGCCTCGACGACCTCCGGCGTGTCGTTCTTCCGCTCCCTGGGCAGCGCGGTGGGTGTCGCCGCCTTCGGCGCGATCCTGGCCAACCGCCTCACCGCGGAGCTGATCTCCCTGGCGAAGGCCGCGAAATTGCCGCTGAGCGGTGGCGCGACCCCCAACCTCGGCTCCCCCGAGGTCATCCACCAGCTCCCCGCACCGGTCCTGGAGATCATCCTGGAGGCCTTCACCCGGGCGATGAGCGCGGTCTTCCTGGTCGGCGTCCCGATCGCCGTCCTCGCCGCGGTGACCGCCCTGATGATCAAGGAGATCCCGCTGCGCTCGGCCCGGTCCGCCGCCCCGGCCACCGCCGCCGATCCGGCCGCCCCGCCGGTCACCGTCGGCAGGTAGCGAACCTCCCCGCACACCGCCCGGGGCCGGCCCACTCTCCGCCGGCCCCGGGCTCCGGTGCACGGGAGGGCAGGGTGCGATCCCGCCGCCCGGGAGTGACGGCGGTCAGAGCGTCCACTTCTGGTTGGCCCAGCCGTTGCAGTTCCACAACTGCACCTTGGTGCCGTTCGAGCCGATGGTGCCCAGGTCCGCGTCCAGGCAACGCCCGTTGTACATGCTGTAGATCGTGTGGCTCGTCGCGTCGTAGATCCACTTCTGGTTGGCCCAGCCGTTGCAGTCCCAGAGCTGCACCTTGGTGCCGTTCGCGTTGATGGTGCCCAGGTCCGCGTCCAGGCAGCGCCCGTTCTCCCTGCTGTGGATCGTGTGGCTGGACACGTCATAGCTCCACGACTGGTTGTCCCAGCCGTTGCACCCCCACAGCTGCACCTTGGTGCCGTTCGGGCCGATGGTGCCCAGGTCGGCGTCCAGGCAGCGCCAGTTCTGGTGGCTGCGGATGGGCCCCCAGGCGGCGGACACCGAACTCGAGGCGGTCACCGCACCGGGGACGAACCCCGCGCAGCCGAGCGCGACCGCCGCCGCCGACGCCAGCACCCTGAATCTCCGTCGCATCGTCGATGCTCTCCTTCCTGCGGGTCACGGGAATGGAGAGCGACGTGCACCATCGGAAGACCCCCGCCCCCGATGACCACTCTCCGCAGCAGAACGTACACGCAGGGCGATCGGTTTCAGGGTGGCGACACGACGGTCGGCGTTTCGCGGGACGCGGCCACCCGGTGGCCTCCCCCGGAGGGAGGCCACCGGGGGACTCACCTGGAGGCCGTCGCGCGCTCGGCCGCGGTGATCGCGTTGCGGAACAGCATCGCGACGGTGGTGGGCCCGACCCCGCCGACCCTGGGGGTGATGGCCCCGGCCACCTGGGCGCAGGACTCGTCGACGTCGGGCAGCAGGCGCCTGCCCTCGTAGCGCACGCCGCCGCCGATGACCACGGCACCGGGCTTGACGTGCTCGGGCTGGATGATGCCCGGCACACCCGCGGCGGCGACGAGGACGTCGGCGCGGCGCGTGTAGCGGGGCCAGTCGCTCACCCCGGTGTGCACGACGGTGACGGCGGCGTTCGCCGTCGGGCGCTTCTGCGCGAGAAGGATCGACAGGGGCCGCCCGAGCGTGGCCCCGCGCCCGAGGATCACCACCTCACGACCGGCGACCGGGATGTCGTAGTAGGCCAGCAGCGCCTCGATCCCCGCGGGCGTGCACGGCAGCGGGCCGGGGAGCTCCAGCGCCAGCCGCCCGATGTTGAGCGGGTGCATGCCGTCGACGTCCTTGTCGGGATCCATGACCTGCAGGGCCCGGTCGTAGTCGAGGTGCCTGGGGACGGGATGCTGCACGAGCAGCCCGTGCACCGCCGGGTCGTCGTTGAACGCGGTGATGACCGCGTGCAGGTCCGCCTGGGTGGCGCTCGCGGGCAGGTGCTCGTGCGGCGAGGCGAAACCGAGCTCGGCGGCCTGCCGCTGCTTGATCCGGATGTATCCGGCGCTGGCGTCGTCGTCTCCGACGAGGACCGTCGCCAGGCTCGGGGTGACGCCCACGCGGGTCAGCGCGGCCGCCCGCGCGGCCACGTCGTCGAGGATGCTCTGCGCGACCGGGCCGCCGGGAAGCAGCCGGGCGGACGGCGCGCTCCCGGGCTCCGAGCCGTCTGAGCCGTTTCGAACGGGCTGGGACATACGTGTCCTCTCGGCGTGGGCGCCCAGGCGGTCGACTC
Organism: Streptosporangium sp. NPDC049248; assembly: GCF_040678965.1. Classification (NCBI taxonomy): domain Bacteria; kingdom Bacillati; phylum Actinomycetota; class Actinomycetes; order Streptosporangiales; family Streptosporangiaceae; genus Streptosporangium; species Streptosporangium sp. NPDC049248. The sequence goes on along the minus strand of NZ_JBFAQY010000013.1, from coordinate 214,216 downwards.
CCACGACGAGCTCCCCGATGGTTGATGCCATCCCCTTGCCGCCAGTCGCGTCATCCCCCAGGATGCCCGATCGGCATCCTGAAGGTCGAACCGCCCCCACCCGTCAGGAGGGGGTGCCGAGCCGGGCCAGGCGGCTCACCGCCTCGTCGATGACCTCGTCCCGCTTGCAGAAGGCGAAGCGGACGAAGTGGCTGCCACGCTCGGGGCGGGCGTAGAAGACCTGGGTGGGGACGGCGACCACGCCCGCCAGGGACGGCAGCTCCCGGGCCAGGGCGAGACCGTCGGTGAAGCCGAGGGGGCGGATGTCGGTCTGCACGAAGTAGGTGCCCGCGGGGCGGTAGACCTCGAAGCCCGCCGCGGCCAGCCCCACCGCCAGCCGGTCGCGCTTGGACTCCAGGTCGGCCCGGAGCCGGGAGACCCAGTCCAGCTCGTGGCGGAGGCCGTGGGCGACGGCGAGCTGCCAGGGCGCGGCGGCGGTGAAGGTGAGGAACTGCTTGACGGTCTGCACGGCCCTGACCAGCTCGGCCGACCCGCAGATCCAGCCGGTCTTCCAGCCGGTGACCGAGAAGGTCTTGCCCGCCGAGGAGATCATCACGGTCCGCTCGCGCATGCCGGGCAGGGTGGCCAGCGGGACGTGCTCGACGCCGTCGAAGGTCAGGTGCTCGTAGACCTCGTCGGTGACGGCGACCAGATCGCGCTCCTGGCAGAGCAGGGCGATCTCCTCCAGCTCGGCCCGGGTGAGGACCGTGCCGGTGGGATTGTGCGGGGAGTTGACCAGGATGACGCGGGTGCGCGGTCCGGCCGCGGCGCGCAGCTCGGCGGGGTCGAAGGTGAAGCGGCCCTCGACGGGGCGCAGGGTGACCGGGCGGAGCACCGCTCCGGCGAGGGCGACGGAGGCCGCGTAGGAGTCGTAGTACGGTTCGAACGCGATCACCTCGTCCCCCGGCTCGCAGAGCGCCAGGATCGCCGCCGCGACGGCCTCGGTGGCGCCGACGGTGACGAGGATCTCGCCGTCGGGATCATAGGAGAGGCCGTAGTGGTCCTTGCGGTGCTCGCAGACGGCCTGGCGCAGCTCGGGCACACCCGGCCCCGGCGGGTACTGGTTGGCGCCCTCGCGGATCGCCGACACCGCACGCTCCAGCATCGCCGCGGGCCCGTCGGTGTCGGGAAAGCCCTGCCCCAGATTGATCGAACCCGTCCGCAGGGCCAGCGCCGACATCTCGGCGAAGATGGTCGTGCCGAACCCGCGCATCCGTGTCACCAGAGGATCGTCCACGCGCCCCAGCGTAATCGGCGCCCCGGATCACTCGTCCGCGACCGTGCGGGTACGGCGCCGGCGCGGATCAACCGATCACTCCACCTCGCATACCGCCGGAGTCGTCGGTGCGCGAGACCGGCACCGGCCACCTGGCGCTCCGCGGACGAGGACCATCCGCCGCGCCACAGCTGTTACGGTCTTTCGTGGCGTGAGGAGGGGGCTTGGCGGTGCTGGTCGTCCATGGGGCCTGGGTCGGTGACAGGCTGGCGCTGTGGGGGGAGGATGCGGGCGGTTCCGCTGGGAGCGCCTCTCGGGCGAAGGTCCGGCCGCATCCGTTCGCGGCCCCGGCGAAGGGCATGGCGGACGGGGTGTCGCTCTGGGGAGAGATCCCGGCGGCGTCCGTGGGCAAGGCCGTCGCCGACGAGCTCGTCCTGCTGCTGCCCGGCTCCGCACGGAGCCCGCTGCCCTCCGCCGAGTCCGGGATCGAGATCGGCGCGCGGCAGCCGAGGATCGGCTCCTGGCGGGTGCCCGCCCTGCTGATCGAGCCCGGCGCGGCACTGAGCCTGCTCGACGCCGTGGACGAGATGACCCGTCTTCCGGCGGGAGCGTACGAACCCGACGAGTTCCCCGACGGAGAGGACCGGGCGCCGATCCCGGGCGCGTCCCTGCGCTACCTCGCCGTCGTCGCGGCGTACGCCCGCGACCTGATCCGCCGGGGCCGGGTGCTGCCACAGCTCGTCGCCGAGGACGCGGGCCACGCGGCCCGGTGGCGTCCCGTGCTGACCGGCCCCTACGCGACCCGCTTCGGTGAGCTGGCCGCCGCGATGCCGCCCGTCTGCCGTGCCGTCGCCGAGGAGCGCCCCTCGACCCACGTGCTGATCGAGGCCGTGGCCTGCCTGACCGACGCCGCGGTACGGCGGGCGCTCCCCGACCGCCTGCTCGGCGGGCACCGGCCGGGACCGCGCGCTCCTCTCCCGGACCGCTGGATGGTCGCCCTCACCGGTGCGGACGCCGCGCTTCCCGGGCTGACCCGGGCCTCGGCGGAGAAGCTGGCCGAGCCGCTCCGGGAATGGTTCGACTCCGCGCACCGGCTCGACGGCCCGGTCAGGGTGTGCTTCCGGCTGACCGAGCCCGAGAGCGGTCCCGAGCCCGAGCCCGCCCGCGACCTCGTCGCGGAGTACGGCGGCCGTCCGGCGCCGCCGCCCGACGGCTCCCGCTGGCGGCTGGAGTTCGCCCTCCAATCGTCGGACGACCCGAGCCTCTACCTCCCCGCACCGCTCATCTGGGCCGGCGAGACCGCCCCCGGCCTGCCGGGACGCCCCGACGAGGCGCTGCTCGCCGGGCTCGGCCGGGCGGCACGTCTTTACCCCAGGGTGGGAGACGCGCTGCGCGACCGCCGCCCCGCCGAGCTGGTCCTCGACACGGCGGGCGCGTTCGCGTTCCTCCGCCAGGCCGCCCCGCTCCTGCAGGCCGCCGGGTTCGGCGTGCAACTGCCCGCCTGGGCCGGCACCACGAGGCTCGGCCTCAAGCTCACCGCCCGCTCGCAGCCGACCGGTCCCGGCGCGGCGGCCGACCAGGGTTTCGGGCTGCGGCAGCTGGTGGACTTCCGGATGGACCTGGCGATCGGCGACGAGACGATCAGCGAGGAGGAGCTGGCCGAGCTGGCCAGGCTCAAGGTGCCGCTGGTCCGGGTGCGGGGCCGCTGGGTCGAGCTGGACGACCGGCAGCTCACCGCCGCGCTCAGAGCCGTCGAGCGGCGCCGGTCGGGTGAGATGACCGTCGGCGAGGTGATCCAGGAGGTCATCCACGGCGGCGACGACGAGTTGCCGGTCGTCACGGTGGACGCCGACGGCCTCCTCGGCGACCTGCTGTCCGGCGAGGCCGACCGCCGCCTCGTGCCGATCACGACTCCGGCCGACTTCCAGGGGGTGCTCAGGCCGTACCAGGAGCGCGGGCTGTCCTGGCTCAGCTTCATGTCCGAGATCGGGCTCGGCGGCATCCTCGCCGACGACATGGGCCTGGGAAAGACCGCGCAGACTCTCTCCCTGCTGCTCAACGAGCGCGCGACGGGTGTGCGGCCGGGGCCGACCCTGCTGGTCTGCCCGATGTCCCTGCTCAGCAACTGGCAGAAGGAGGCCGCCAGGTTCGCCCCCTCGCTGGAGGTCTACCTGCACCACGGCACCGCCCGGCTGCGCGGGGCGGAACTCGCCCTGCGGCTGGAGCGGGCGGACCTGGTCCTCACCACGTACGGCACCGCCCTGCGGGACCGTGAGACGCTGGCCGGCCTCTCCTGGGCCAGGGTCGTCTGCGACGAGGCGCAGGCCATCAAGAACAGCGCCGCCAGGCAGGCACAGGCCGTACGGGCGCTGCCGGCCAGGAGCAGGTTCGCGCTGACCGGCACGCCGGTCGAGAACCATCTGGCCGAGCTCTGGTCCCTGATGGAGTTCTGCAACCCCGGCCTGCTCGGTTCGGCCAGGGCGTTCCGGGAACGCTACCAGGAGCCGATCGAGCGGAACGGCGACGCCACCGCGACCGCCGCGCTCCGGCGTGCCACCGGGCCGTTCGTACTCCGGCGCCTCAAGACCGACAAGACCATCATCTCCGACCTGCCGGACAAGATGGAGATGAAGGTCTGGTGCACCCTCACCCCCGAGCAGGCCACCCTCTACCAGGCGGTGGTCACCGACATGATGGACAGGATCGCCGGCAGCGAGGGCATCGAGCGGCGCGGCAACGTGCTCGCGACCATGCTGAAGCTCAAGCAGGTCTGCAACCACCCGGCGCACCTGCTCAAGGACAACTCGCGGCTGTCCGGCCGGTCGGGGAAGCTGGCCCGGCTGGAGGAGTTGGCGGAGGAGATCGTCGGCGAGGGCGACAAGGCTCTGGTCTTCACCCAGTACGCCGAGTTCGGCACGCTGCTCCAGCCGTACCTCTCGGCGCATCTGGACCGCCCGGTGCTCTGGCTGCACGGCGGGCTGCCGAAGAGACAGCGGGACGCGCTGGTGGAGCGGTTCCAGGACGACGACGAGCCGATGCTCTTCCTGCTCTCGCTCAAGGCGGCGGGCACCGGGCTCAACCTGACCGCGGCCAACCATGTCATCCATGTGGACCGGTGGTGGAATCCCGCCGTGGAGAACCAGGCGACCGACCGGGCGTTCCGAATCGGCCAGACCAGGAACGTGCAGGTCAGGAAGTTCATCTGCGTCGGCACCCTGGAGGAGAGGATCGACGAGATGATCGAGCGCAAGCAGGCGCTCGCCGAGAGCGTCGTCGGCACCGGCGAGGACTGGATCACCGGCCTGTCCACCGACCGGCTGCACGAGCTGTTCCGCCTCGGGCCGGAGGCCGTCTCATGAGTGGGCGCGGCGCGTCTTCGGTACGGGTCCGCAAGGAGGCGTCATGAGCAGGAGCGGCTGGTTCGAACCGTCCGTGCCGATCCGGGTCGAGGGCGGCATCCGGGTCCGCAGCAAGCGGGGCTCGATCGGCGAGCGGTGGTGGTCGCGCCGGTTCATCGACATCCTCGAAGGCGTCTGCGACCCGGGCAGGCTCGGCCGGGGCCGCTCGTACGCCCGCTCCGGCCAGGTCCTCGACACGGAACTCGGGCCGGGGCTGGTCACGGCCCGGGTCCAGGGGTCTCGGCGCACCCCGTACCTGGTCGAGATCCGGATCACCTCCTACCGGGCGGACCAGTGGCGTGAGCTCACCGACGCGCTGGCCGCCCAGGCCCTCTACCGGGCCAGGCTGCTCGCCGGTGAGATGCCGCCGGAGATCGAGGACGCCTTCCGCGCCTGCCGCCTGCCGCTCTTCCCCGGCACCGGCGACCTGGACATGACCTGCTCGTGTCCCGACCGGGGTTCCCCCTGCAAACACCTGTCCGCCGTGCTGTACGTGCTGGCCGAGAGGTTCGACGACGACCCGTTCCTGGTGCTGGCCTGGCGGGGCATCGCCAGGGACGCCCTGCTCGACGCCCTCCGCGAGGCGGGCGGCACCGCGACCGGCTCCGGCTCCGGCGAGCGCGGCCCCGGGCTGTTCGACGTGGACGACGCGCCGTTCGCCGACCGGCTGGCCTCCTTCTACGAGCCGAGCGTCTCCGCGGCCCGGCTCCGCGACCGTACCGGTCTCCCCGCTCCTCCGCCCGACCTGCTGCTGCGCACCCTCGACCCGCCACAGGTCAAGGCCCGGCACATCCCGATCCTGGACCTCCTCCGCCCCGCCTACCGGACCTTCGCCGACAGCGACGACAGCTGACCCGGCGCCGGTCACCGGTCGCCCCGCCGCTGACGGGTGGGAGGATCCTGCGGCACTTTCCCGAGGCGGGGACGGAGGCCGGGCGCGCCCGGCCGGTGGGGCGTCGCCGATCGGCGACGGCGGTGAACCCGCCTCAACCGGTTACCGCGAAGCTCCGGAGCACGTCGGCGATCTCATCGACCTCGGTGAGCTTGCCCGAGGCGACGGCGATGACGAGGTCATAGGCCTCGTCATCGCCGGTGTCGATCGCCCTCCCGTTCCATGCCAGGAAGACGACCGTCGCCACCCACGCCACCCGCTTGTTTCCATCCACGAACGGATGATTGGCGGCCAGTGAATGAAGCAGGGCCGCGGCTTTGGCGAACAGGTCCGGATATGCCCTCTGCCCGAACATGGACGCCTGGGGTCTGTGCACGGCGGAATCGAGCAGACCCAGGTCGCGCAGTTCCGGCGTGGCTCCGATGGCCAACTCCGCGAGATCGAGAACCTGCTCCACCGTGAGACAGCGGGTCATTCGGCGAGCCGATCAAGAACGGGTTTCCATCGGCGCACCGCTTCCACGCCGAGCCGATGAACCTCCTCGTCATCGGAATGGCGCACCAGGTATTCCTCCACGGCCGCCAGCACCACCTGCTGCATGCTCCGCCCCTCTCGCTCCGCGCGTCGCCGGAGGGCTTCGGTCTGCTCGTCGGAGAGTCGCAATGTCATAGCCATGCCTCCCACCGTACGGCGAATCCGGTATCACGGCGATACCATAACCGAGAGGATAGGAGTCATTACCCAGAGTGGCAATTCGTTTTACCGGACGACGTCCGGCAAGGACCTCACCTCCCCGGTCCGGCCGGTCGGCGGGGTGGGTGATCACCGCCTGACCAGGGTTAAGCCGAGCCGCCGGAGGACCCCGTGATGACGTCGCGGTACCAGTGGTAGCTGGCCTTGGGGGTGCGGGCCTGGGTGGCGTAGTCGACGTGCACCAGGCCGAAGCGGGCGGCGTAGCCCCTGGCCCATTCGAAGTTGTCGAGCAGCGACCAGCAGAAGTAGCCGCGCACCTCCACCCCCTCGGCGATGGCGGCCCCGGTGGCGGCCAGGTGCTCGCGCAGGTAGGCGATGCGACCGGTGTCGTCGAGGTCGCCGTAGTCGCCGTAGCCGTTCTCGGTGACGAAGACCGGCGGCAGTCCGCTGAAGCGGGCGGCGAGCCCGGTGAGGGTGTCCCACAGGCCACGCGGCTCGATCCGCCAGCCGAGCCCGCTGGTCCCCGGCCCGTCCGGCATGACCGTGCGCACGCCGATGTCGTAGGCGGAGCGGAGCGCTGGATCGGGCTGGACGTACGGGGCCGCGGCCGCGTGAATCGGGTAGTAGTAGTTCACCCCGAGGAAGTCCAGCGGCGCCGAGATGAGCTCCAGATCGCCGTCACGGCGGAAGGAGAAGTCGCTGATCTCCCCGTAGACCTCGGCCATGTCCGCCGGGTAGGCGCCGCCCAGCAACGGCTCGGTGAACTGCCGGTTGACCATCAGGTCCATCCGGCGGGCCGCTGCGGCGTCCTCGGCCGACGGGCTCGCGGGCACGCCGGGCGACATGTTGAGCGTGACGCCGACCTGCTCGCCCTGCCTGGCGTTCTCCCGCAGTCGGGCGCATGCCAGGCCGTGCCCGACGAGCAGGTGGTGCGCCGAGGCCAGGGCTCCATGCCCCTCACGGGCACCGGGCGCGTGGCGGCCCTCGGCGTACCCGGTGATCGAGGAGCAGTATGGCTCGTTCAGCGTGGTCCAGTACGGCACCCCGTCCAGGGCCTCGTGCACCGTGGCGGCGTAGTCGGCGAAACGCTCGGCGGTGTCGCGCACCCGCCACCCGCCACGATCCTCCAGCGCCTGGGGCAGGTCCCAGTGGTAGAGCGTGACGAACGGCATGATGTCCCGCTCACGAAGCCCGTCGATCAGGCGGCGGTAGAAGTCGAGGCCGCGCCGCTCGACGCGGCCGCCCCCGTCGGGGAACACCCTCGGCCAGGCCACCGAGAGCCGGTAGGCGCCGACGCCGAGGCCGGCGAGGAGCTCCACGTCCTCGGGCCAGCGACGGTAGTGGTCGCAGGCGGGGTCGCCCGACTCCCCCGCCGCCACCGCCCCCGGGACACGGGAGAAGACGTCCCAGATCGACGGGCCCCGGCCGTCGGCGTCGACGGCCCCCTCGATCTGGTACGCGGAGGTGGCCACTCCCCAGACGAAACCGGCCGGGAAGGCCCCGGCTCCGGGGACGCACTCTTCGGTCGTCGTCATCCCTTGATCGCCCCTGACATGATGCCTCCGATGATCTGCCGGCCGAGGAGCGCGAACACGACCACCATGGGGATGGTCGCGATCACGGCACCGGTCAGCACTAGTGCGAAGTCGGTCGTGTAGCCGCTGGCCAGGCTGGAGAGCGCGACCTGGACCGTCGGGTTCTCCGGGGTCAGCACCACCAGTGGCCAGAAGAAGTCGTTCCAGGCCTGCATGAAGGTGAACAGCCCCAGTACCGCCGCGGCGGGCCGGGCGGCGGGCAGCACCACGTGCCAGAACAGCCGGATCGTGGTGCAGCCGTCCATCCGACCGGCCTCCAGCAGCTCGTCGGGCACCGCGCCGGAGAGGTACTGCGTCATGAAGAACACGCCGAACGCCGTCACCAGGCCGGGGACGATCACCGCCTCGATTCGCCCGGTCCAGCCCAGCTCGCCCATGAGGATGTAGAGCGGGATGATACCGAGCTGGTGCGGGACCGTCGTGGTGGCGATCGCCGCCACCAGTAGGCCGCCGCGTCCCCGGAAGCGGAGCTTGGCGAAGGCGAACCCCGCCAGAGTGGAGAAGAGGACCACCGAGACGGTGACGGTGCCCGACACCAGGAAGGAGTTGAACAGGGCCTGCCCGAAGGCCGTGGTGTCGAAGACCCTGGCGATGTTGTCGAACAGGTGGCCACCCGGCACCAGCACGGGGGGCACCTTGGCGATCGCGTCGTTGCTCTGCGAGGCCACGACGAGCGACCAGTAGACCGGGAACAGTGAGCCGAGCAGGAACGCGACGAGCGCCGCGTAGGTCCAGAACCCCGCCGAGCGCGGCGGCCTGGCACGGCGCGGTCCGGGCGGGCGCGGGACGTCCGCCCGGGGCGGGGAGGGAGAGGTGATGGTCGCCATGGGTCAGCCGCTCTTGATCCGTCGGGTGATGGAGAAGTTGACGAGCGCCATGACCACGATGATCAGGCAGAGCGTCCAGGCGACCGCCGAGGCGTAGCCGAACTCGTAGAGGCCGAAGCCCTGCTCGTAGAGGTAGAGCCCGACCGTCTGGAACTGCCGGTCGGAACCGCCCGTCGGGTTGCCGGTCCCTGCCTGGAAGAGCAGCGGCTCAGCGATGATCTGGAAACCGCCGATGGTGGAGACGACGCCGGTGAAGATGATCGTCGGCCGGAGCATCGGGATGGTGATCCGCCAGAACTGGGTCCACTGGCCGGCCCCGTCGATGGTGGCGGCCTCGTAGAGGTGGCTGGGAACCGCCTGCATGGCCGCCAGGTAGATGAGGGCGTTGTAACCGGTCCATCGCCAGATGACGATCAGCGAGATCGCGATGTGCGAGCTGAGCGTCCCGGCCTGCCAGTCGACGGGGCCGAACCCGAACAGGCCCAGCGCCCAGTTGACCGCGCCGAAGTCACGGCCGAAGAGCTGGGCGAAGATGATGGTGACCGCGACGATCGAGGTGACGTTGGGCAACAGCACGCCCATCCGGAAGAACGTCCTGGCGCGCAGGCTGCGGTTGAGCATGTGCGCGACGACCAGGGCCACCAGCAACTGCGGGATCGTCGACAGCAGCCAGATGCTGACCGTGTTGAACAGCGCGTTCCAGAAATACCCGTCCTGGATCAGCGCGACGTAGTTCTCCGCCCCCACCCACTGCCTGGTCGACTCCAGCAGGTTCCAGTCCGTCATCGAGACGTAGGCGGTGTAGAGCAGCGGGAAGGCACCGAACACGCCGAACAGCAGGAAGAACGGCGCGATGTAGAGGTACGGCGAGCTCTTGACATCGAGCGTGTGGGCGAAGCGGCGCCATGGCCGCCCGGCGACGGGGGAAGGTCGTGGCCGCGGGGCGGCGGAGGTCATCGGGGTCTCGTTCCAGTCTCGGGGACTCGGGGGTCTCGTCACGGGCGGGGAGAGCCGCTGTGGGGGAAGGCGTGCACCCCGGGAGGGGGACGCCGGCGAGCCCTGACCGCCCACCGGCGTCCCGGCTCATTTGCTGATGCGCTCGACGTCGGTGAGCATCTGCTGCCAGGCCTGGTCGCCGTTCTGCTTGCCCTCCTCGACGCGGTTGATCGCGTCCCGGATGGCGGTCTGGATGTCACCGGCGCGCGGGCCCTGGTACTGCGGCTTGAGGTTGAGCGCCGCGGTAGTGAAGATCTTGCCGATCGGGGCGTCGTTGAAGAACTCGTGCTTCAGCCCGGTGACCTCGGGCTTCTGGTAGGTCTCCACCGTGGACGGCAGGATGCCGTGCTTGCCGAACACCTTGATCTGCTGCTCGGGCGCGGTGAGCCAGGCGATCAGCTCGACGGCCTCCTTGACGTGCTTGCCCTGGGCCGGGACGGTCAGGTAGGAGCCGCCCCAGTTCCCGCCGCCGCCGGGAATCGCGGCCACGTCCCACTTGCCGGCGAACTCCTTGGCCTGGTCCTGGATCTTGGCGAGCATCCAGGCGGGGCAGCCGACCGTGGCGAACTGGCTCTTGGCGAATCCGGTGTTCCACGCCGGGGAGCTGCCGACCAGCTTGGCCGACTCGCCGTCGGCCACGGCCCGCAGCACCTGGTCGTAGGCTTTGCGCACCTCGGGATTGCTCGCGACCACGACGTTGTCGGAGGTGTCGTAGTAGCCGACGGCGGCCTGGCCGACGATCGCGTTGAAGACCTGCGCGGCCCCGTCGAAGAACGCGGCGCCCTCCGGTTTGGTCGCGGTGTACTTCTTGCCCGCCTCGAAGTACGAGGCCCAGTCGGGCCAGAGCCTGGAGACCTCGTCGCGGTCGGTGGGCAGGCCGGCCTTCTCGAACAGATCGCGGCGATAGCACATGGCCAGGCCGCCGACGTCGGTGCCGTAGCCGATCTGCGCACCGGTCTTGGCGACGGACGCCTCCCACTTCCAGGGCAGCCAGCGGGCTTTGAGCTGCTCGGCGCCGTGCCGGTTGAGGTCGACGAAGTGCTGGGGTTGCCCGCGGAACCGGGCGATGAAGCCGGTGTCGATCCCCTCGACGTCGGCGGCGCCCTGCCCGGTGGCCAGGTGCGCGGCGAGGTTGCGATGGTGGTCGTTGTAGGCGGAGGTACGCTCAACGATCTTGATGTTCGGGTGGGCGGCCTCGTATTCGGTGTAGAGCTCCTTGAAGCCCATGTTGCCGAAGAGGTTGAGGGTCAGTGTGATCTTCTCGTCGCCCGAGGCGGCGGTGGAGGGGTCACCTTGCTGGGAAGCGCAGCCGGCGGCGAGCACTCCGGCGACCGCGATCGCCGCGATGACGCGCGACTTTTCCGATAACACAGGGAATCCTTCTTCCTGACAGAAGCGGGGGAAGGTCCCAGAGATACGAGGCGTGCGTGACCGCGGGCAACGAGCGGTGACCAGATTTCACATAATGTGGAACCTCTATGTCAAGTCACGGAAACATAACTCGAAATGATTTCCGGCGACGACCTGGACATCGGAAACGATCCGGGAATCACACCCCCGAGAAGGGGTTGACGAGATCGGGATCGAGGGCTACCTTCCCCTGTAACCGGTTACATGAAACCGGTTACAGAGGTGCGATACCGTACGATCGTGGCAACGATCAGAGACCTGGCCCGCCAGTGCGGCGTGTCGGTGGCGACAGTCTCCCGCGTGTTCAACAACCCCGAGGTGGTGACCCAGGAAACCCGTGACAACGTGCTGCGCGTCGCCGCGCGCATCGGCTACCTGCCGAACGAGTCCGCGCGGACCCTCGCCACGAAGAAGTCGTACATGGTCGGCCTCATCTGGGACACCGACCACCGGCGCCCCGGCTGGCGCCATCCCTTTTTCCAGGAAATCCTCATCGGCCTGAAAACCGCGCTGAGCGCGCGGGGATATCACCTTCTGATGCTCGCCACGAGCGACGAGGAGGACGGCCATCTCCGTGCCGCGAGAAGACACAATCTCGACGGCGTGGTGTTCATCGACAACGGCACCCGAGACCCCGCCCTCATCCGGCTCGCGGAGTCCGACGTGCCCTGTATCTCACTGGACCGCCCGGCCGCCGGCCCCCGGACGACGTACGTCATCTCCGACAACGCGGGGGGCGCGCGCCTCGCGGTGAACCACCTGCACGAGCAGGGCAGGCGGGCCATCGCGACGATCACCGGCCCCGGCCGCACCCGGCCCGGCGCCGAGCGGCTCACCGGATACCGTGACGCGCTCGCCGCACTCGGCCTGCCCGCGCGCGAGGAGTACGTCGTCGAGGGCGACTTCTACCTGACGGGAGGGCACTCGGCGATGCGGCGCCTGCTCGCGCTCGACGAGCGCCCCGACGCCGTCTTCGCCGCCGGCGACGAGATGGCGATCGGCGCCATCCGCGCCATCACCGAGGCCGGGCTCAAAGTCCCCGAGGACATCGCGGTGGTCGGCTTCGACGACATCGAACCAGCGGCGCTGCTCCAGCCCGGTCTGACCACCGTCGCCCAGGACAAGGCCGGGTTCGGCGTGGCCGCCGCCACCGCGCTGATCTCCATGATCAACGCCCCCGCCGCCGTATCGCCCGCCCCCAGTGTGCTGCCCACCACCCTGGTCGTCCGGGGCACGACGGCCCCGCGCCCGTGACTCCGGGCACCCGGGTGGGGTTACGAATGGGGTCATCTATGCATAGTTGATTATGGGGTGATACGTCTATTTCCTGTGACCCGACGATTCCACGAGCTCGACGCGCTCCGCGGCTTCGCGGTGTGCGGGATCATGCTGGTCAACACCTGGCAGCACACCCGCGACCACCTGAGGAACCCGGGCCAGAACGCGGTCGACTGGGTGATCGACAACCTGCTGCAGAGCAGGTTCTACCCGATCTTCTCCTTCCTGTTCGGGCTGAGCTTCGTCCTCTTCCTCCGCTCGGCGGCCGAGCGGACCGAGAGCCCCCGGGCCGTGCTGCTGCGCAGGCTGGCGGTGCTCGCGGCCCTGGGCGCGCTCCACCAGATCGTCAACCCCGGCGAGGTGCTCCTGCCGTACGCGATCTTCGGGGCGCTGGTCCTGCTGCCCGCCTCGTTCTTCCCGCAGCCCGCGGTGGTGCTGCTGGGCGTCGCCCTCACCGCCTGGGCGGTACACCAGGGCGGCGGGGTGATCCTCATCCCCGGGCTGTTCGTACTGGGCATGGCCATGATGGAGCGACCGCCGCCCGAGTGGCTGCTGCCGTTCGCGTTCGCGGCGAGCGTGGTGCTGGGCGTGGCGCTCACCTGGCTCTGGGTACGCATCGCGGGCGATCCCGTCCTCTTCAACCGGGCCGTCTACCCGGCCGCCGGGCTCGCCGCCGCCACGGCCTACTGCACCGGGCTGCTGCTTCTGCTGCGGACCCGGCTGCGTGACCCGCTGCTGGCGGCCCTGGCGCCGCTCGGCCGGATGGCGCTGACCAACTACCTGATGAGCACACCGGTCATCCTGCTCTTCCTGCCACTGCTCACCTCCGATGCGACCCGGCTGGCCGGTGTGGCGCTCTCGGTCGCCGTCCTGACGCTTCAGGTGCTGTTCAGCCGGGCGTGGCTGGCCAGATTCAGGTACGGACCGCTGGAATGGGCGTGGCGGAGCCTCACGTGGATGGAACGAGTGCCGAACCGACGGATAGGGTCACACCCGTGACGCGCATCGCCCTCTGCCAGATCCCGGTCTCGGAAGACCCCGCCGCCAACCTCGACCGTGCCCGCACGGCCCTCGGCGAGGCCGCCGCGGGCGGCGCCGAGCTGGCGATCCTTCCGGAGGCCACGCTCACCCGGTACGGCAGGAGAATCACCGACCTCGCCCAGCCGCTGGACGGACCGTTCGTCACCGGGCTGGCCGAAGCCGCACGGGAGCACGGTCTTTCGGTGATCGCGGGGGTGTTCGAGCCCGGTGATCACCGGGTCCACAACACCGCGGTCGCCATCGGCCCCACCGGCTCGATCGAGGCGGCCTACCGGAAGATCCACCTCTTCGACTCCTTCGGCGCCCGCGAGTCCGAGCTGGTCGCGCCGGGCGACACGCCGGTCGTGGTGGAGCTGGCCGGGCTCCGGGTGGGCCTGGTCACCTGCTACGACATCCGTTTCCCCGAACTGACCCGGGCCCTGGTGGACGCCGGGGCCGAGGTGTTCGCGGTGATCGCCGCGTGGGGTTCCGGGCCGATGAAGGAGGAGCACTGGACCACCCTCGTCAGGGCCCGGGCGATCGAGAACACCACCTGGGTCGCGGCCGTGGGCCAGGCGCCGAATCCGGAGGCCCGCGACGACTTCGGGATCGGACGGAGCATGCTGGTCGATCCAATGGGGGTGGTACGTACCGATATGGGCCCCGGACCCGGCGTACAGATATGCGAATTCGACTCCCAGATCACGATTGCCACCCGGAATGCCCTGCCGTGCCTGGAACACCGGCGACTCCGGGCCGGTGGATCGTAAAATGCCGACCGTGAGTGATCCACCTGGGCGTAGAACGCAGATGCAGAAGGTCATACCGCCTCGGCTGCTCGTGCCCTATCTGGCCGGCAGACGCACCGTGATCTCCGGGTACGTGTACCGGGTTCAGGACTGCGCGCGGCTGACCACCCCCGCTCAGCTCTTCGCCGGTCTCGACCTGGGGTTCGACGGCTCGGAACTGACCGCCACCGTCCCGGAGATCTATCTGATGCGCTGGTACGCCCGCGACATGGACGCCTACGTCGTGCCATACGGCCCGCACATGGGTGGTGACTGGAACGATTCACCGCCCTTCGCCGGGAACGGCTTCACCACCTCGCGGGATCACGTCGTGCCGCAGTTCCACACCACGCCCATGCCGATCCCCGCCGGGGCCGAGATCATCCACGTGACCGACGGCGAGGAGCGCCTCTTCGGCCGCTACGACGGCCTGAGCTGGCGGCCCGCCTCATGAGCGCCGAGATCGAGCCGGTCGCCTCGGGGTTCGCCGCCCACTACTCCGGCCGGACGTACGCCGCCGCCCTCGGCCCGGGTGCCACCGAGGTGGTGCTGTTCAACGAGCAGGCCCAGAAGGGCTTCGAGGCGGCCTCCGGCTACTGGCGGCTGGTCGTCGCGCGCGAGGACCTCGACTGGCTGGTACTGGTCCGCACCGTCGGGGCGTTCGGCGGCGAGCCCTGCCTGGTCCTCGACGTCTCCGAGGAGAACGGCGAGGAGAGCCTGCACATCGCCTACACCGGGCACAGCGGGGTGAAGGCCGAGGCCCTGGGCTACTGGATGGTCGACCACGGGGCGTACGAGGTGGTCGTCCCCCGCGACGAGGTCTTCTCCGTACGGATCGAGCGCCTGCCGGTCTCGCTCACCCCGGCGATCTCGGAGCCGTGACCTCCCCGCGTGCCTGACGCCCGCCTGAGGGCTCCCAGGTGACTGTCAGGCCCGGAGACCCGCCGCCGCCCGCTCAGCCCACGCCGAGCCGGCGGTAGCGGGAGAGCCTGGCTGCGAGGCGGTCCGCGGGAGGCTGCCCCAGCAGGGTCGCGATCTCGTACTCCAGTGCCCGCGAGACCCGGCGGCAGAACGCCTCCGGCTCGTAGGCGGCGTCGGGGAACTCCGGGATGATCCGGTCGACGAGGCCGTCCCGGCGCAGGTCCGTGGATCTCACCCCCTGGGCCTCGGCGATCTCCGGGGCGAAGTCGACACTCCGGTACAGCAGCGCCGATGCCCCCTCCGGGGAGAGCGGCGACAGCCAGCCGTGCTGGGCGCAGAGCACCCGGTCGGCGGGGAGCAGCGCGAGGGCGGCGCCGCCCGCGCCCTCCCCCAGCAGCAGGCAGACGGTCGGGGCGTCGAGCATCACCAGGTCGGCCACGGAGTGGGCGATCTCGGCTGCCAGGCCGCCCTCCTCCGCCGCCCTGGAGAGCGCGGCCCCGGCGGTGTCGATCACGGTGACCAGCGGCAACCCCAGCTCGGAGGCCAGGCGCATCCCCCTCCTGGCGACCCGGAGCCCGGCCGGGCCGAGCGGGGCGTCGATCCGCTGGCCCCGCCGGTCCTGGCCGAGCACGACCGCGGGGACCTCGCCGAACCTGGCCAGGGCGAGGATCAGCCCGGGGTCGTGCTCGCCCACACCGGTGCCGTTGAGCGGGGTGGCCTCGGCGGCTCCGAGTTTGAGCAGCGCCCGCACACCGGGGCGGTCGTCGCGGCGGGAGCGGCTGATCGCGTCCCACGCCTGGACCACCGGGATCCACTCGTCCGGCTCGGGGCCCGGATCCAACCCCTCACGGGGGGCGCACAGCACGGCGAGCACCCGCGTGGCGACCCGCCGGGCGTCCTCGGCCGACACCACGGCGTCGACCAGACCGTGGGCGAAGAGGTTCTCGGCGACCTGGACACCCTCGGGAAACGGGTAGCCGTGCAGCGCCTCGAACACCCTCGGCCCCAGAAACCCGATCAGCGCGCCCGGCTCGGCCGCGGTGACGTGCCCCAGCGAGCCCCAGGAGGCGAAGACCCCACCGGTGGTGGGATGGCGCAGGTAGACGACGTACGGCAGGCCCGCGGCGCGGTGCGCGGCCACGGCGGCGGTGACCTTCACCATCTGGACGAAGGCCACCGCGCCCTCCTGCATCCGGGTGCCGCCCGAGGCGGGGGCCGCCAGCAGCGGGAGCCGCTCGGCGGTGGCCCGCTCGATCGCGGCGGTGAGCCGTTCGGCGGCGGCCACCCCGATCGAGCCGGCCAGGAAGGAGAACTCGCACGCGACGATCGCCACCCGGCGCCCGTCGAGCAGGCCCTCCCCGGAGACCACCGCCTCGTCGTATCCCGTCCTGGCCCGGATCGCGGCCAGTTCCTCGGCGTACCCCGAGCCGGGCAGGGAGGGATCGGCGGGCGGCTCGTCCCACGAGAGCCAGGTCCCGGGGTCCAAGAAGGTGTCGATCAGGGTCCGCGCGTCGGGTCGCGCCTGGCTCATATCCGCGCTCCGTGAGGGATCCGCCTGCCTGTCAACGCTCACGCTCCCTCAGCCAGGCGAGGACCTCGTCGTTGTGCTCGCCGAGGGCGGGCGGGGCGGTATGGCGCATGGGAAGGTCGCCGTCGAAGCGGAGCGGCGGCCCCGGCAGCTCGATGGTGCCGAGCACGGGGTGGTCGACCTCGACGACCAGCCCCTGGGAACGGGTCTGCTCCCAGGCGTAGACCTCGTCGATGGACCTGATCGCCCCGGCGGGCACCCCGGCCTCGCCGAGCGCGGTCAGCCAGTGCGCCCTGTCGTGCTTGGTGAGCCTCCGCTCCATGTCCGCGATCAGCTCATCCCGATGCGCAAATCTTTCCCTGTTCGTGGCATATTTCGCGATATCTGGATCTATCTCCAGCAGGGCGGCGACCTTGTGCCACTGCGCGTCGTTCGCCACCGCGATCTGGATCATCCCGTCGGCGCAGTGGAAGGCCCCGTACGGGGCGATGGAGGCGTGGTGGTTACCGTTGGCGACGGGCACCTGGCCGCCGACGGTCCAGGCCGTGCCGTGGTAGGAGTGCACCCCGGTCACCGCGGCCAGCAGCGAGGTCCGCACGACCTTGCCCCGCCCGGTCCGCTCCCGCTCGTACAGCGCGGCCAGCACGCCGTAGGCGCCGTGGATGCCGCCGAGCAGGTCCGCGATCGAGGCGCCCACCCGGTACGGCTCGTCGGCCGACGGGCCGGTCAGGCTCATCAGCCCGGCCTCGCCCTGCGCGATCTGGTCGTACCCCGGCCTGCCGCCCTCCGGGCCGTCATGGCCGAAGCCGGTGATCGACAGGATGACCAGGCGGGGGTTGAGCTCGTGCAGCCGCTCGACGGGGAAGCCCAGCCGGTCCAGCACGCCGGTGCGGAAGTTCTCCACCAGCACGTCGCTCTGCCGCACCAGGCGCTCGATCAGCGCCTTGCCCTCGGCGGACTTGAGATCGAGGGCGATCGACTGCTTGTTCCGGTTGGCCGCCAGGAAATACGTTGAAATATCACCTTCAGGACCCACGAAGGGCGGGCCCCAGCCCCGGGACTCGTCACCTCCCCCGGGATGCTCCACCTTGATCACCCGGGCACCCAGATCGCCGAGCATCTGCGTGGCGTGCGGACCCGCGAGCGCACGAGAGAGATCGAGAACGACGATGTCGCCGAGTGCTCCCTGCAAGATCAACCTCCGATGCGTGGCGGCCGGACCCGGCCGGAGGAGCGCTTCCCCCGTTCCCGGCCCGCTTGCCGTGAGACTGGCACGATACCCGGACGAGGGAATCCCATGATCTCCCATACCGCCGTCCGGCGAGACGATCGGGGTGAGGTTATGAGGAAAACGCCGGGCCGGAACGGAGCGCTACCGTGTCCGCGTCCCCCGCAGGTGGCCCACCTCGTTGAAGATCTCGGACCTGGACCCGCGCCACACCGAGACCGAGGCGTTGCCGACCGGTGCGAACGCCTCGACGGAGGCGATCGGGATGCCCTCGATCACGTGCTTGAGCATCAGCACGACGGAGTCGTGCGCGACGATGAGAACCCGGCGCCCGGCATGCCCGGCACGCAGTTCCTCATGCACCTCACGTACCCGGTCGGCGACATCCTGGAAGCTTTCCCCCTCCGGCGGCCGGAAACCGCCGTACAGACGAGCCACCAGGTTCTCCGATTCACCGGGAAACCTCTCCCTGAGCGCGATCGGGTTCATCCCCGACCAACGCCCCATGTCACAGTCCCCGAGTCTCGGCTCCAACCGGACCTCGGGGGCGGCGCCCAGCTCGGCCGCGGCCAGCTCCCAGGTCTGCACCGCCCTACGGTACGGCGAGCACAGGACGAGGTCGGGCGGATCCCCGACCGCCAGACGCCGCCCCAGCCCGGTGGCCTGCTCCCTGCCCAGCGGGGTCAACGAGACGTCCCGGTCCCGGCCTTCCAGGACGACCGCCCTCTCGGTGCGGAGAGCCTCCTCGAAGGCCACGTTGGACTCGCTCTGACCATGCCGCACCGCAGTGATCACCAAGGTCATGCCTACAGGAAAACGCCTTCTCCTCCCCTGCGCAAGACCGGCTGATCCGGCGAACCGGCCGCCCGGCCCACAGGCCGCGGCGACGGCCCGCCGGAGCCGGAACATTCGAGAACCCACCGCGCCCCGTCCCCGGGCGAAGGTCGGCTCCGAAGAACCCCGCGATGCCCGGCGGCGAACGAGCGGACATGAGACGAGCCGGGGCCCGCACCCCGAAAGGTGCGGGCCCCGGCCCTCGCCGTGCTGGTGCTACGTCAGACCGGAACGATGTTCTCGGCCTGCGGGCCCTTCTGGCCCTGCGTGACGTCGAAGGAGACCTTCTGGCCCTCCTGCAGCTCACGGTAGCCCTGGGTGGCGATGTTGGAGTAGTGAGCGAAGACGTCGGCGCCGCCGCCGTCCTGCTCGATGAAGCCGAAGCCCTTTTCCGAGTTGAACCACTTCACGGTTCCCGTAGCCATGACTTTCTCCTTTGATAGGGGGCAGAGCCGGAATCCGCACCGCGCGGATCCCGCGTCGCCGCGATGAGCCCATCCGGAGATGACCGGGAAAACAAAAATGCACCTGAAGGTCATCCGTCAGGTGCACACAGAGTTTCATGGGTACCACAACCGCAACTGCTTCCAGATTAGCACCTCCACGGCCCGGCACACCCACTCCTCACCCCCTCTGCTCCGGCGGGCCGCCGGAGCAGGGGGAAGGCGATCACCGGTACGGGCCGGCCATGATCCTCAGGCCGCCGTAGCGGCTCCCGGTCGACCCGATACGGACCGTGAGGCGAGGCCGAGGGGTGACCGCCGGAGGTGACAGCCCGGCCTCGCCTCTGCCGGGGCTCCCGATGCGGGCGGTACCCGAGGAGGACACCCGCTCGGCTACACGAGATCCACCTCCGCGTACGTCAGGCCACCGGACAGGGACGGGAAGCCGGGGCCCCGGTCGAAGAAGGGCGCGTCGGCGACCAGGGCGCGGAGTTCCGCGCGGCGGATCCCGGTGGCCTCGGTGTCCACCTGAGGGTCGTCCTGCGAGCCGGACAGGATGACCCCGTAGTCGTCGCGGGCGCCGTCCGGCGAGACCTTGCCGTCGCGGACGTCGGCGGCCACCAGGGCGGGGTCGCGGTCCAGCGGAGAACCCCAGCCGCCACCACCGGTGGTGCGGACCCGGATGATCTCGCCGGCGCGGACCGGCGAGTCGTCCACCAGGCCCTCCATCTCCCTCCCGTCGATCTCCACGACGAAGGGTTTCCCGGCCCGGCCGCCGTTCACCCCCCAGCACGACAGGATCGAGCGGTCGGCGATGGACATGAACGAGGCGTCGCGGAGCATCCGCAGGTGCTTGTCGTAGCCGAGACCGCCCCGGTAGAGGCCGGGGCCACCGGAGTCGCGGGCCAGGCCGAGCCGCTCGACCCGGAAGGGCCAGCGGGACTCGGCGAACTCGACCGGGATGTTGCGCGAGTCGGGCACCACGTGGATGGTGTCCTCCCCGTCCGCGTACCACCGGCCGCCCGAGCCGCCGCCGAGGACCTCGCGCATCAGGTACGGGGTGCCGTCCAGGCCGTCGCCGTAGACGCCGGTGTAGCGGATGGTCTCCTGGTCGGCGGGCATCCGGCCGCCGGTCGCCTTGGCCAGCACCCCGGCCAGCACCCCCAGCAGACGCAGGATCACGAAGGTACGGGCGTTGGTGGGGGCCGGGAAGATGGGGGTGAGCAGGGTGCCCTTCTGGGGGAATCGCATCTCGATGAGGGGCACGACGCCCTCGTTGACGTCCAGTTCGGCCATCCGCTCGGGGGTGTCGGCCAGGTTGCGCAGGATCGGCGCCAGCCACTTCTTCAGGAAGACCCCGTCGGCGTAGTCGCCCGCGTGGTTGATCGGCCCCTTGGCCTGCGGTGAGGTGCCGGTGAAGTCGATCACCAGCGGCACCGGCGCGGAGTGGTCGACGGTGAGGGTCATCCGCTGGGTGTGCAGGCGGGGGGAGTCCACACCGTCGTGCTCGGCGTAGTCCTCCCACACATGGGTGCCCTCGGGAATCTTGGCCAGCAGTTCCCTGCGGAACGTCTCGGTGGTGTTGGAGATGATCGCGTCGAAGCACGCCTCGACCGCCTCGCGCCCGTACCGGTCGAACAGCTCGCCCAGCCGCCGCGCGCCCATCAGGCAGGCCGAGCACTCGGCGTCCAGGTCTCCGGCCAGCGAGTCGGGCATCCGCGAGTTGCGGGTCATGATGGTGAGTGCCGCCCGGTTGGGCACGCCCTCGTCCCAGAGCTTGATCGGCGGGACCATCAGCCCCTCCTCGAACACGCTGCGCGCGTTGCTCGGCATCGAGCCGGGCACGCCCCCGCCGATGTCGTCGTGGTGGCCGAACGCCTGCACGAAGGCGACGACCTCCCCGCCGTGGAAGACCGGGACCGTCACGCACAGGTCGGGCAGGTGCCCGATGCCCCCCTCGGACAGGTAGACGTCGTTGTGGAAGAACACGTCGCCGGGCTTCATCTCGGCGATCGGGAAGTCCCTGACGATCGGCTGGACCAGCGCCGAGTAGGACCTGCCGGTCAGCTTGCGCAGCCGTACGTCGTGGATGCCCGCGCGGAAGTCGTGCGCGTCGCGGATCATGGGCGAGCGGGCGGTGCGCGCGATGGCCGTCTCGACCTCCATCTCCACGGACGCGAGCGTCCCCTCGACGATCTCCACCAGCACCGGGTCGGCGGCGCTCGTCGATTCAGCCGTTGTCCGCCGCACGGCGCACCTCCAGGTTTCCGAACTCGTCCATGGTCGCGGTGAAGCCGGGGTGGACCGGCAACGTGGAGCCGTACTCCTCGATGACCGCGGGACCGCTGATCTCCGCTCCGGCCGCCAGGTCGGCGCGGCGGTGGATCGGGGTACTGCCCCAATCGTCGTAACAGACCTCGCGGAAGGTGACCGGCTCGGGCCGGCTCGTACCGTGCGGCCGGCGTCCGATGGCGGGGCGGGTGATCGGGCCGATGCCGGAGACCCGGAGGTTGACCCACTCGACGCCGTGCCGGGGGTCGTCGCGGTAGCCGTACCCGTAGAGCTTGTGGTGCTCGGTGTGGAAGCGGTCCAGCACCTCGGCCTGCCACGCCTCGTCCAGCGGTCCGGCCGGGGCCGTCACCCTGACCTCGTAGGCCTGGCCGAAGTAGCGCAGGTCGGCGCTGCGCGCGTAGACGTGCGCCTCTGCCGCGAAGCCCTCGCGGTCCAGGGCGGAGGCCGCCTGTCCCTCCAGCTCACCGAAGATCTCCGAGGCGGCCGCGAGCGAGAGGTCGCGGGTGACGAAGGTGCGCACGTAGTCGTTCTTGACGTCCACGGTGAGCAGCCCGAACGCCGAGACGTTGCCCGGGTCGGGCGGGACGATCACCGAGGGCAGGCCGAGGATGTCGATGAGCCGGCAGACCAGCAGCGGTCCTGAGCCGCCGAAGGCGACCATGGGGAAGTCGCGCACGTCCAGGCCACGCTTGACGGTGATCTGGCGGATGGCGTTCGACTGGTTGAAGGCGCTGATCTCCAGGATGCCCGCCGCGGTCCGTTCGGGAGTCAGTCCGATCTTGCCCGCGAGCGCCTCGATCCCCTGCCGGGCGGCGTCGGCGTCGAGCGGGATCTCCCCGCCGAGCAGGTGTGCCGGAACCCGGCCGAGGAAGACGTGCGCGTCGGTGACGGTGACCTCGGTGCCGCCCCGGCCGTAGCAGAGCGGTCCCGGGTCGGCCCCCGCGGACTTGGGCCCGACCTTCAGCGTGCCCTCCGGCGAGATCCACGCGACGGAGCCGCCGCCCGCGCCGACGGTCACGATGTCGATCATCGGGATCTTGCAGGGGTAGCGGCCGATGCTGCCCTCGGTGGTCAGCGACGGCTCCCCGTCGACGACCACCGCGACGTCGGTCGAGGTGCCGCCGCCGTCCAGGGTGATCACCGAGGGGTGCCCGGCGGTGGCGGCGATCAGTGCGGCGCCGAGCGCGCCCGCGGCCGGTCCGGAGAGCACCGTGGTGATCGGCTGGTGCACCACCTCGGCCGCGGAGAGTACGCCGCCGTTGCTCTTCATGACGGAGAACGGCAGTCCCTCGCCCGTACCCGCGGCGCTCGTCTCCAGACGCTGGGCCAGGTTGGCGATATAGCGGCGCATCGTCGGTTTGACCGCGGCGTCGACCAGCGTGGTGACCGAGCGCTCGTACTCGCGGTACTCGCGCAGCACGTCGCACGAGATCGAGACGACGGCATCCGGGTGCTCCCGTTCCAGGACCTCCCGCATGCGCACCTCGTGGGCGGGATTGGCGTACGAGTGCAGGAAGCAGACGCCGATCGCGGTGATGCCGCGATCACGGAACCACCGGGCCACCTCGACGGCCTGCTCCTCGTCGAACGGCCGCACCTCGGCCCCGGTGTGGTCCAGGCGCCCGCCGACGGTCCTGACCCGGTGCACCGGGACGATGCGGGGCGGCTTCACCCAGAAGTAGGAGTTGCCGTAGCCGTCGGGCACGCTCTGACGGGCGATCTCCAGGATGAACTCGAAGCCCTCGGTGGTGACGAAACCCAGGTCGGCGATCCGGTCCTCAAGGAGCTGGTTGGTGGCGACCGTGGTGCCGTGCACCACCGCCGACACGGCTTCCAGGGTCACCTCCTCGGCCCCGGCCGCCTTTCTGAGGACCTTCCGTACCCCCTCCATGAACCCGTCGGCGGGGTTGGCGGGGGTGGAGGGAGTCTTGGTCGTGGTGATCTCACCGGTCTGCTCGTCCACCGCGACCACGTCTGTGAACGTGCCCCCGGTGTCGACCCCGATACGGACGCTGCGCATGCCCCCGTGTCTACCCAGTCCCGGCGAATCCGCAAATCGGCGGACCCTGCCGAAGCTACGGCCGATCCTTGGGCAGTGTTGGCGGGAGCGGAGGGGCGGGTACCGGCGGACGGCCGTGGCCGCAGGGGCCGGACCCGGCCGCGGAGACGCGAAAGGCCGGCCCTGCCGGAGGGTGTCCGAAGGCCGGCCCGCCGCGGATCCGCGGTGCCCGTCCTAGCGGCGCCGGGGACCCATGGTGGTGTTGATCACCGAGTCGGCGTCATGCGCGTGGACCTTGGCGGCGAGGCGGATGGCGATCTCGTTCGTACGGCGCAGCTCTGCCTCGACCCTGTCCTTGCCGGACTGGCCGATCTGCACGCCGAAGTAGGCGCCGATGATCGCGCCCGAGACGCCGACGAGCCCGGCGAACGGCGCGGTCGTGTCGCCCCCGCGAAGCGTGATCACCGCGAAGCCGATCAGGATGACCACGAGCCCCACGATGACGACGTAGAACCCGTACCGCCAGCGAGCCGCCTCGGCCTGGGCGGCGACGGCCTCGTCCTCGCTCATCATCGCCGCGAGCGCCACCGGTATCTCCGCGGTCTCCGCGGAGGGGCCGGAGGTCAGGGTGGCCGGGGTCTTGCCGAGGGGTGGAGCGGTCTTGTTGGTGGTCGTCACTGGTTCTCCCACTTTCCGATATGCCAAAGGGAATCTCCCACGCTTTTCACGGTCAAGCCAAGTCAAGCCCAGTCAGGCTATGTCAGCCAGGGACCACCCACTTCTACCAGCACATCTTCCCTCCAAACCCCTCGCTCGCAGACCGCCACCTCTCAGGCGGACACCCAAGGATGGACCGTTACAAAACATGAAAATCACGATCTGCGTTCGGAACGCGGAAACCATGATCGGATGCGGTAGAAGACTTTCATCACCTCCCCCTCTCTCCCGAGGTATCCGTGACAAAGCTCTTCCGGCTTCTCGTGGCCCCGCTGTTCGCCGCCCTCCTCCTCACCGCCTTCTCGACCCCTGCCCGCGCCGACACCGACCCTCTGCTCGCCGCCCAGTGGCAGATCGCCTGGGACACCCACAGGTTCTACGAGTGCCTGGCCGCCCCCCTGCCGACAACGGGAAGGAAGCAGGTCAGGCGTGACGTCTCCATCGAGATCAACGCCCCGGTGGAGCACGTGTTCGACGCCTACTCCGATATCGACAACCATCTGGGCATGCACTCGTTCCTGAAGCGGGTCGTCACGCACGCGGATTGGCACGAACCAGGAACGCGCTACGTCAACTTCACCGCGGTCGAGGAGATCCCGGTCGCCGGGCTGCCGGTCACCAGCGACACGCACGCGCAGCAGCGCGTCCACCGCGACGACCTCTACTACGAGACCGACACCTGGACGCTGCCGAACGTCGTCACACATCAGAAGATCGTCTTCACCGACCTGGGCGACGGGCGGACGCGGGTCACCGAACACCTCACCTTCGAGGCGAGCATCCTGCTCATCGACTTCACCGTGACCAACGGCGTCTCCTCCCACCAGGCGACGCAGGCGGGCCTGAAGGCGGCGATCGAGAGCGGCCTGCTCTGACCCGCCGCCCGACGGGGCTCTCCCGCCGGGCGAGCCCCGTCGCCCCCCGGTACCGCGGGGGTCGCACGGCCAACGAAAGCGACAAACCGGTCACCAGGGGTGGAGATCGCCGACCACGTCAGAAGTACTAGGCTGGCGCCCCGTGACCGAAACGTCTGCCCTCTCCGCCGTTCCCACCGTCTCCCGGGACGGAGTGCTGCGCTTCTACTTCGGCCCGATGGACTGCGGCAAGTCCACACTGGCCCTGCAGATGAACTATAACCACGGCCGCCAGGGCAGGCGCGGCCTGGTGCTCACCAAACACGACCGCTCGGGCAGCGCGCAGGTCACCAGCCGGATCGGCCTGGGCAGCGAGGCCGTCGAGGTCGACGACGACCTGGATCTGGTGGCCCTGGTCCGCGCGCACCAGCCCATCGACTACGTCATCTGCGACGAGGCGTGCTTCTACACGGTCGCCCAGATCGAGCAGCTCGCCGACCTGACCGACGACTACGGCATCGACGTCTACGCCTTCGGCCTGGCATCGGACTTCCGCTCGCGGATGTTCCCCGCCGCCCAGCGACTCTTCGAGCTGGCCGACGAGATCAACCGCCTCCAGGTCGAGGTGCTGTGCTGGTGCGGGCGCCCCGGGCGCCTGAACGCCCGGGTGGTCGGCGGCAACATGACCCGTACCGGCGAGCAGGTGGTCATCGGCGACACCGGCGCCGCTCCGATCCGCTACCAGGTCCTGTGCCGCCGCCACCACCGCTCCGGCGAGCTCGGCTGACCTCCCGCGCGGGCCCGGCACCGTCAGACGGCACCGTCAGACGGCACCGTCGGACGGCGCGGTCAGACGGCGCAGTAACCCTCGTCGTCGCAGGCGTCCCCGCCGGACTGGGCGGCCTTGACCGCCCTGGCGGCCGGTGACCGCCCGGTGCGCTCGGCGACCTCTTCCAGGGCGGCGAGCAGGGTGTCCTCGGGCTGGGCGCCGGAGACGGCGAACTGGCCCTCGAACAGGAAGAGCGGCACCGAACTGACGCCGATGGCACGGGCCCGGGCCAGTTCCTCCCGCACCGCCGCCACGCCGTCCGCACCGTCGAGGTCGGCCCGTACGCCGAGCTCGCCGGCCAGCCTGGCGAGCACCTCGCGCGAGCCGACGTCGAGACCGTCGGTGAAGTGGGCCCGGAAGAGCGCGTACAGCGCCTCCTCTCCCTTGCCCTGCTCTCCGGCGAGCCGGATGAGGCGGTGCGCGTCGAAGGTGTTGGCCTGGATCGCGTGGTCGAAGTCCAGCACCAGCCCGTCCTCCGCGGCGACCCCGCCCACTCTCCCGAACATCTGCGCGGCCCGCTCGGCCCCGCCGAACTTCTTCGCGGCCCAGGTGAGCGTGAGCTCGCCGTTGGACTTCGCGTCCGGCATGAGCTGGAACGGCCTGAACTCGACCTCCACCTCCCCGCCCTTGGCCCGGTAGCGCTCGACGGCGCGGGCGAAGCGGGCATGGCCGATGTAGCACCAGGGACAGACGATGTCTGAGTAGATTTCAACCTTCACGTACCGCTGCAACCGGTGCGGAGGGCCGCTCATTCCGCGATGTCGCCCGCGGCGCCCGGTGAGGCGGAACCGGTCAGTACGGCAGCCGCCTGCCCGCCGGAGTCCGCAGGTCCAGGGTGAGCCGAGCAGCGGAACGCGACCGCTTGCGGAGGTGGATCCGGCGCGTCGTCACCCGACCTTCTCGGGCCGCCGGTCGCCGGTCGGCCGCCACGCCATGGGCGCCGGGACCGGGACGGAAAAGAGCCGCCGGGGCGCCGTCCCCCGGCGAGGGGACTCCTCGGCGGCCACGGGGGAGGCTGGAGCGGCGAACGCTCTCATGCCGCCCCAACGCAGTGGCTGTGGTGGGCGGGAATGCCGCGATGGGCGGGAATGCTACGTCCGTCGGGCATAAGCTCCCCGGTGTCCTCGAAGACCACCACGCCGTTGCAGAGCAGCCCCCACCCCTGCTCCGGGTGAGAGACCACGAGACGCGCCGCCTCATGGTCAAAAGCGTCCGCGGACGGACAGGGGGGTATGTGCTGGCACACGATCTTGCTCCGATCTTGATTGGCTGAGGGAAGGACTCCCCGCTCGGAGGGAGACGGCGCGGACGACCTTCCCGGCCGGCCGCGCACCGGCTTCACGGAATTTCGTGCGTTCCAACGCGACCAGGTTCCGGTGGGTGGCCCCACCGGCGTCGCCGCGTCCATCTGTCCGATGACCCGCCCATGACGCGGGATCTCCTACCGGCGTTCCCTGAGCAAACAAGGTGTTAATTTGTCATCTTTTTGGTGTTAATTAATCTTTGTCTACACCCGGGCTCGTCGGCCGTCGATAGAGACAAGGCCCTGTCCTGGTAGAGCATTCTTTGCGATGCCGGGTTCCCCTGGCGGCAGGCGGAACCGGCCGACCGTGACCGTGATCGCGAGGCGGTGACCGGACGCGACCGGCGCCGGGAGGACGTCAGGGGGCGTAGACGACGGACCAGGGGCGAGGCTCGGGCGACGGTGCCCCCCCGAGGGCCGGCGGCGGCGTTCCGGTGGTGCCGTGCTGGGCGAGGATCTCGGCGGTCAGCACGGCGAAGCGGGCGGCCGCCGGGTGGGCCGACCGTTCCGGCCAGGCGACGCAGACGCCCCGCTGGAGAGGGTCTCCGGCCAGGGGGCGCCAGATCACCCGCGGCTCCCTGCGCGCCATCGCCTCCTGCTCGAACGCCACCCCGTGGCCCGCCAGCACCAGCCCCAGCAGGAACTCCGGGTTGCGCGCGTGCCTGAGCCTCACCGGGGAGAAACCCTTCGTACGGCAGACGTCGAGCAGGTGGTCGTACCAGGCCGGGGAGGTCTCGCGGGGGAAGACGACGAGGTCGTGCCCGGCGAGGTCGGCCAGCTCGATCTCCCACGGCCGCGCCCCTGGCCGCCGCCGTGGCTCCGGTTGTGGTTCCGGTTGTGGTTCCGACCGTGCCGGCTCCGAGGGGGAGGCCAGGGGGGAGGTACGTGGCAGCACCACGCCCAGCGGGATCCTCACGACCGGGCCGTACAGCAGACCGGGGGTGTCGACGGGGTGGTGCACGAGGCCCGCGTCGAGCTGGGCGGAGGCCAGGCGGCGGAGCTGTTCCGGGACCGTGAGCTCATGGAGCTCCAGGTGTAGCCCCGGAGTGTCCTCGGTGACGCGCCGCAGCAGGGCCTGGAGCGTCACGGCCGGGATCTCCGGGGGTACCCCGACTCGGAGGGTTCCCAGCTCGCCCTCACCGGCCTGGCGCATCATCGTCCGCAGGCGCTCCTCGCCCGCGAGGAACCGCCTGGCCTCGCCGACGAGAAGCCGGCCTGCCGCCGTGAGCTCGATCTGGCGGCGCGAACGGTCGAACAACTCGGCGCCGAGCTCGCGCTCCAGCCGCTGGATCGACTGGCTGAGCGGCGGCTGGGCAATGCCGAGCACCTCCGCGGCATGGCCGAAGTGCAGCTCTTCGGCGACGACGAGGAAATGTCGCAGATGCCGGGAAAGGTCCACGGCGCCACGATAGGCGATCCTGCACACGCGCCTCACCCCCCGAGACCTTCCGGGGGCGGTGAGGCGTCCGGCCGCCGCACGTCACGGGCCGCTGTCAGGTCTGGATAGCGTTGCGGGTGTGTCGACAGAGGAACGGATAGCGGAGATCTTCGCGGCGGCCGGCCTGGATGGTCATCTGCACGCGCTGGACATCACCGGGGGGCGTGAGGTCGGGATACGCGCCGACGAGCAGGTGGTGATCGCCTCGATCTTCAAGGTGCTGCTGGTCCTGGAGTTCGCCCGCCAGGCCGCGGCCGGCCAGCTCGACCCGGCCGAGCGCGTGCTGGTGACGGCCGGGGACAGGCTCGGCGGCTGGGGGACCGCCGGATGCGCGGACGACGTGGAGATGTCACTCCGCGACCTGGCCTACTTCGCCATGTCCGTCAGCGACAACACCGCCGCCGACGTGCTGATGCGCCGGGTGGGCCTGGACACCGTCCAGATGCTGGCCGCGGAGCTGGGACTGGGGCGCACGCGGGTGATCGGCGGGCCCAGGCAGGTGCTGGAGTCGATGCTCGCGGATGTGGGCGCGCGGGACGACGCCGAGTTCGCGCGGATCTTCCCGACCCTGCCCGCCGAGCGGGTCTGGGCGCTGCGGGTCTTCGACCCCGGTCACACGACCTCGAGCACCGCACGTGAGATGACCCGGCTGCTCGGGCTGATCTGGCGTGACGAGGCGGGACCGCCGCAGGCGTGCGCGGCGGTGCGTGACTACATGGCGCGGCAGATCTCCTGGACGCGGATCGCCTCGGGGTTCCCTCCGGAGGTGCGGGTGGCCGCCAAGACAGGGACGCTGCCCGGCCTGCACATGGAGGCGGGGGTCGCCGAGTATCCCCGTGGCGGGAGGTACGCGGTGGCGGTGTTCGCCAGGACCGAGCAACTGCACGCGACCCGGCGCATCGATGTCGACCTGGCGATCGGCCAGGCCGCCCGGGTCGCCGTCGACGCGCTGCGCGCCGGCCCCGGATGAGTCCCGCTCCCTGGGCATGAGAGCCCCCGCGGCCTCCGGTCCGCGACGTCTCTCCGGCGCCGCCGACCCCGGTGAACTGCTCTGATACGTGTTCACCTATGGAAGGCGACGCCCCTGAATCTTGGACGCGGGCGGCCGGGCGATGGTTGGGTCCCATCGAACCGCCCGGACGGCGGTCTCCGGTTCACACCCCAGGGAGAGACGTGTCCAGATTCGACAGAAGAGATTTCCTGCGGACCGCGACGGCGGGTGCGGTGCTGGCACCGATGGCCGGGCTCCTGCTGTCCTCGGCCGGCGCCGAGGCCGCCCCCGCGACGCCTTTGCCGGGCAGCGCGAAGGGCGGGGCGAAGGCCGCGGCGACGTTCCGCTGGCTCGGCAACTCGGGCTGGCGGGTGGACGTGGGCTCCTCGACGTTCCTCGTCGACCCGTACGTGACGCGGTTCGACACCGGTCTGTCCTCGGGGGCCTTCAATCCCGTCACCCCGCTGACCGTCGACACCAAGACGATCCGCAGGCACGTGGGCACCCCGAAGACGATCCTGGTGACGCACTCGCACTGGGACCACTTCAACGACGTCCCGTACATCGCCACATCGACCGAGGCCCGGGTGGTCGGCACCACCACGACCTGCAACCTGGCGCTGGCGTTCGGCGTGAAGGACGGCCTGCTCAGCCCGGTGAAGGGCGGGGAGGTGCTGGACTTCGGCGACCACGTCGTCGAGGTGGTGGAGTCGCTGCACAGCCGCAACGCCAACTACTCCATGCTCTTCCCCGGAGAGCTGGCGAGCAGGCCGAAGAGGAGGCCGAAGAACATCTCCGAGTTGCCCGAGGGTGACACCCTGGCCTTCCAGGTGACCGTCAAGGGCGGCCCGTCCGTGTTCTTCATGGGCGGCAGCGACTTCGTCGAGCGCAACCTCGCCGGTCTCGCCCCGGATGTCGCGATGATTCCCATCACCTCGTCGTCCTCCACCTACGACTACGTGCCGCGTCTGCTGCGGGCGCTGAGCAACCCCCGCGTGGTCGTCCCGGTGCACTGGGACAACTTCGAAGTGGCGCTGAAGAACCCGCCGCAGGCCGACGAGAAGTCGAAGAAGAGCCTCGCGGAGTTCGTCGCGACGGTGCGCAGGGTCAGCCCCGGGACAAGGGTGGTGACCCCGGAGTACCTGACGCCGTACACGTTCGGCTGAGGTCCGCGCCGGGCCGGAACACCGCGTGGAGCCACGGGGGCCACCGCGCGGGCCGCCGGAGGGTCCTCTGCCCGCCGTTCGAGCCGAGGTCCGGGCGGCCCCGGCTCCCGGCTCCTCTCAGGAAGGGCCTGGTGGTGCGGTGGAGTCGCGGATCACGAGCCGGCAGGGCATGGTGTGGATGCCGGGGGCGACCTTCCCGTCGATGGCGGCGAACAGGTGTTGCGCGGCCGTGTGCCCCAGCCGTTCCAGGTTCGGGTCGACGCTGGTGAGCAGCGGGCGGGTCTCGGCCGACAGCACCTCCCAGTTGTCGTAGCCGATCACCGCGATGTCCGCGGGCAGGCGCCGGCCGCGCTCCCTGGCCGTTTCCATGAAGCCCGCGGCGATCTGGTCACTACCGCAGAACACCGCGTCGAGATCGGGCTGCGCCATCAGCAGCATCTCGGCCGCCTGCCGCCCCCACCGCTGGGACCAGGCACCGAAGAGGGTCTCGCCCGCCTGTTCGAGACCGGCCTCGGCGAGCCCCCGCCGCACCCCCTCGGCCCTGTCGATCGCGGCCTTGTAGTCCGTGGGACCGGTGACATGGGCGATCCTGCGCCGTCCGGTGGCCAGCAGGTGCCGGACGGCGAGCATCGCGCCGCCCACGTCGTCGGGCACGAAGGAGACATCGTCGGCGTCGTCGGAGGGACCGTAGGCGTACACCACGGGAACCGGCAGGTCACGGCTGATGGAGGGGCGCGGGTTGGTGCTCTCCCCCACCACGATCAGGCCGTCGACCCGCCGGGACAGGAGCATGCGGACGTGGTGCTGCTCGCGGATGACGTCGCCACGGGCGTCGCAGAGCATCACCGCCATCTCCCCCGCGCCGAAGGCGTTCTCCGCGCCGAGGAGGACGGGGATCCCGAATCTCCCGGCGCTGTCGCTGGTCAACAGGCCGACCGTACGGCTCTGCCCGGTCAGCAGGTTCTTGGCGAGCGCGTTCGGCCGGAAGGCGAGCTGTTCGGCCGCCTCGAGCACGCGCTGCCGGGTGTCGGCCCTGACGTTGTCCTTCCCGTTGAGCGCCTTGGACACGGTGGCGATCGACACGCCGGCCAGCGAGGCCACGTCACTGATGGTCACCGCACGTGACCGCCTGCCAGCCATCTGACGAAATCCTTTTCTCTATGCCCTGTCAGTGGGATCGGCCATCACGATGGTGGCCACCCAGAGGGTAGCCCTCGGTCTCACCCAATGGCAAGGTCAGCCTCCTATCAGCAGGGGATTGACAGGGCCAGATGTTTCTTTTACGTTTCCGAAAACCTTTTAGTTCTATTTCGCGCGTCGCGGGGGATGCCGGAAGAGGAGAAGAGCATGCAGCCACGCGCCGGGATGGCCGCCATCGCATTGTTAGCGCTAACAACAGTGGCGGCCTGCGGCGGGAGCGAGAGGACCGCCGCTCCCGCCGATGAGGCCACCACGATCACCATGTGGACGCGCGCCGCGACGCAGGCGCAGAGCGAGCGACTGGTCAAGGCGTACAACGCGAGCCACAAGAACCAGGTGAAGCTGACGGTCATCCCGACGGACAACTACCAGCCGCGCATCGCGGCCGCGGCCGGGGCGAAGCAGCTGCCCGACGTGTTCGCGGCGGATGTGATCTTCGTCCCCAACTACACCTCGCAGGGCCTGTACCTGGACATCAGCGACCGTATCGCCGCACTGCCCTACAAGGACAAGCTCGCCCCCTCGCACATCAGGCTGGGCACGCTGGACGGCCGCTCGTACACGCTCCCGCACACCCTGGACCTGTCCGTCTGGTTCTGGAACAAGGACCTGTACGAGAAGGCCGGGCTGGACCCCGAGAAGGGGCCCACGACCCTGAAGGAGTTCGCCGAGCAGGCCACGACCGTCGACGAGAAGCTCGGCAAGGACGGCAAGGTGCACGGCACCTTCTTCGGCGGCAACTGCGGCGGCTGCTACGTGTTCACCTTCTGGCCGTCGGTGTGGGCCTCGGGCGCCCAGGTCATGGACGCCGAGGGCACGACCTCGCTCAACGACCAGGCCGCCATGACGGACGTGTTCAAGGTCTACCGCGACCTCTACGCCAAGGGCGTCACCGGCCCGACCGCCAAGGAGGAGCAGGGACCGACCTGGACCGGTTTCTTCCCCAAGGGGGAGATCGGCGTGATGCCGATGCCCTCGACCACGCTCGGCTCGATGCCGAAGGAGATGAGGATCGGCGTGGCGCCCATCGCCGGCCCCGACGGCGGGGAGTCCACCTTCGTCGGCGGCGACTCAGTCGGCATCTCTTCGACCAGCGAGAACGCCGACGCCGCCTGGGACTTCCTGTCCTGGACGGTCTCCGACGAGGCACAGGTCGAGGTCATGGCCAAGAACAAGGACATCCCAGCCCGCACCGACCTGGCCGACAACAAGTACTCCGCCCAGGACCCGAGGGTGGTGCTGATGAACTCCATGGTCGCCAAGGGACAGACACCGTACGCGCTGCGGTTCGGGCAGACCTTCAACGACCCGCAGGGGCCGTGGCTGCGCCTGGCCAGGGAGGCCGTGTTCGGTGACGCGGGCAAGGTCGCCCAGCTCAACGCCGAGATCACCAAGTCGCTGCAGCAATGACGGTGACACTTACCAGGCGCGACGGGAAGGCGGTGCGGGGGGCCGTCCCGGCACCGCCTCCCTGGTGGCGGACCCGGCGGGCGCAGGGCTGGGTCTACGCGGCCCCGACCGCCCTGATCGTCGGCGTGCTGTTCCTGGCACCGCTGGCACTGGTCGTCTGGATGTCGCTGAACCGCTGGCCGCTGCTCGGCCGGGCCACGTTCAACGCGCCGGACAACTACCTCAAGATCGCCGACAATCCCCTCTTCCTCGACGCGGTGGGCTTCACGCTGAAGTACACGGCCATCACGACCGTGCTGCTGTCGGCCGTGGCGCTCGGCCTGGCCCTGCTGGTGCAGGAGCGCAGGCCCGGTGTCGGCTTCTTCCGTACCGCGTTCTTCCTGCCGGGCGCGGTCGGCTTCGCCGCGGCGGCGCTGCTCTTCTACGGCATGCTCAACAACGACTTCGGGCCGATCGACCCGATCCTGCGGGCCCTGGGCCTCACCGACGAGCCGGTGAAGTGGACCGGGACCCCGAACATGGCGCTGTTCTCCACGATCGCGCTGGTGCTGTGGCGGTTCGCCGGATTCAACATGCTCATCCTGCTCACCGGGCTGCAGTCGATCCCGGTCGAGGTCTACGAGGCGGCCAGGAGCGACGGCGCGAGCCGCCGGCAGATCTTCACCAGGATCACGTTGCCGCTGCTCCGTCCCACGCTCGCGCTGATGCTCGTCCTCAGCGTCACCGGCTCCCTGCTCGCCTTCGACCAGTTCTTCATCTTCACCAACGGCGGCCCGGACAACAGCACGGTCTCCATGGTCATGGTCGTCTACCGCGACGCGTTCTTCCGCTTCGACCTGGGCGGCGCCGCGGCGCTGTCCGTCGTGCTGCTGGTCGCCCTGGTCGCGCTCAACGCCCTGCAGATGCGGGTGCTCGGGAGGTCGAAGTGAGAAGACCGGGGAGAACGCCCTACTACACCACGATGTCGGCCCTGGCGGTGCTCTTCCTGTTCCCCCTGCTGTGGAGCGGCTGGTCCTCCTTCGACGGCGGGGTCGGGAACTACCTGGAGATGGCCCGCTTCGGCGAGGGCGTCGGCACCTACCTGACCAACAGCGTGCTGGTCTCGGCGATGACCGTCGCCGGCACGCTGGGAGTCTCCGCCCTGGGCGGCTACGCCTTCGCCCGTTTCGACTTCCCCGGCAGGAACCTGCTCTTCCTCGCCACGCTGGCGATCCTGATGGTGCCGTACGCGACCATCCTGATCCCGCTCTACGTCCTGCTCGGCTACCTCGGGCTGCAGAACTCGCTGGTCGGGCTCGCGCTCGTCTTCGTGATGTTCCAGCTGCCGTTCGCGCTGTTCATGATGCGCAACGCCTTCGAGGCGATCCCGCGCGAACTGGAGGAGGCCGCCCTCGTCGACGGCTGCGGCACGTTCCGCGCCTTCGCCCGCATCCTGCTGCGCGCGGTGCGGCCCGCCCTGGTCACGGTCGGCCTGTTCGCCTTCCTGGCCTCGTGGAACGACTTCTTCGCCCCGCTCATCCTGCTCAACGACGGTGCGAGCTTCACCCTGCCGGTGGCCGTGGTCAGCATGACACAGCGCACGTTCGGCGCCGTCGACTACGGCATGTTGCAGGCCGGCGTCATGGTCATGGCCGTGCCCTGCCTGATCCTCTTCATCCTCCTCCAGCGCCACTACGTGCGCGGATTCATGTCAGGAGCCCTGCGTGGTTAGTCCCGTCATGCCCTCGGCGGGGGTACTGTCCCCGCTCGGTCTCGAGGCCGTACGGCTCTCCCCGGGTTTCTGGGGTGACCGGGTGGCGCTCAACCGCGAGGTCATCATCACCCACTGCCAGGAGTGGATGGAACGGGTCGGCTGGATCGGCAACTTCCGCGGCGTGACTCCCCGGCGGGGCCGGGAGTTCTCCGACTCGGAGATCTACAAGCTGCTGGAGGCGATGGCCTGGTCGGACCACCCCGCCCTGGACGAGCTGGCCGCGACCGTGGCGCGGGCGCAGGAGGAGGACGGCTACCTCAACACCCGCTGGAGCGGGCGGCGCTACACCGACTTCGAGTGGGGCCACGAGCTGTACTGCTACGGCCACCTGATCCAGGCGGGCGTCGCCAGGCTCCGCGCGCACGGCGAGGACACGCTGACCGAGGTGGTCCGCCGGGCCGCCGACCACGTCTGCGCCCGCTTCATGGACACCGAGGAGACCTGCGGTCATCCCGTGGTGGAGGCGGCACTGGTCGAGCTGTACCGCGTCACCGGGACCGAGCGCTATCTGGAGATGGCCCGGCGGTTCGTCGAGCGGCGCGGCCGGCCCGCCCTCGGCGAGATCCAGTTCCATCCCGCGTACTTCCAGGACGATCTGCCCGTACGGCGGGCGCGGGTGTTCCGCGGGCACGCCGTGCGCGCCCTCTATCTCGCCTGCGGCGCGGTGGACGTGGCCGTCGAGACCGGTGACACGGAGCTGCTCCAGGCGGTCCGGGCACAGTGGGAGCGCACTGTCGCCCGGCGTGTCCACCTGACCGGCGGGATGGGCTCACACCACTCCGACGAGGCCTTCGGCGAGGACTTCGAGCTGCCGGCCGACCGCGCCTACTCCGAGACCTGCGCGGGCATCGCCTCGATCATGTTGTCGCACCGGCTGCTGCTGGCCACCGGCGACGCGCGCTACGCCGACCTGGCCGAGCGGACCATGTACAACGTGCTCGCCACGGCGGTGGCGCTGGACGGGCGCTCGTTCTTCTACGCCAACCCGCTGCAGGTACGGGTTCCGGCCGAGCCGTGCGAGGGGATCAACCACGGCGCCGAGGGCGGCCTGCGCTCGCCCTGGTTCGACGTGTCGTGCTGCCCCAACAACATCGCCCGCACCCTCGCCTCGCTCCCCGCCTACCTGGCCGCGGCGGACGGCGACGCCCTGCGCATCCACCACTACACGCCCGGTGAGATCCGCCACGACGGTCTCGCGCTCCGGATCGAGACGGACTACCCCTGGTCGGGCACGGTGACCGCGCACGTCGTCGAGGGCCGGGCCGGCCGGATCTCGCTGCGCGTACCGCCCTGGGCCGAGGGCGCGACCCTGACCTACGGCGGCGTGGCGCATCCGGCCGAACCCGGCTACGCCACGGCCGAGGCCGACTGGCGGCCGGGAGACCGGATCCGGCTCGACCTGCCGGTGCGGCCCCGCTGGACCTTCCCCGACCGGCGGGTGGACGCGGTTCGCGGGTGCGCCGCCGTCGAACGCGGTCCGCTCGTCTACTGCGCCGAGTCCGCCGCCGACGAGCCGCCGCTGGCGCGGGTCACGGCGGAACCCCTCGCGCCGGTCGAACGGCACGTCGACGGAGCCGTCGAGCTGGACGTCCCGGCCGCGCTGACGCCGCCGGAGGACGACGCCTGGCCTTACCGGAGCGATCCGCGGGCGACGACCGGACGGGAGATCCCGCTGCGGCTGATCCCCTACCACCGCTGGGGCAACCGGGGTCCGGTCAGCATGCGCGTGTGGTTGCCGCTGGCCTGACCCGCGCCGTTCCGCATCAGGACGCGCGGGCGGGTCGTGGCCATCCGGCCCGGCCGTGATCTCTTCGAGACGGGCGGCCGGTGAGCTGCACTCCGTACCGGGTGCCTCAGCTCCGGCCGAGGGTGTCGATCGCACCGATCATGATGTCCCAGAAGCGGTCCCGGTCGAGCACGGTTCCGACGTCCGCGTTGGGCTCCCAGTCCATCCGGCCGTGCAGGTCGGCCACGGTGGCGCCCCGGGTGTGCACGCCGTCCAGCTCGACCCGCAGGCCCACGCGGACACGCGTGAGGACCGCGGGGTCGATCAGGTAGGCGAGGGTGATCGGATCGTGCAGCGGTGGCGCCTCGAATCCCCAGGTCTGGTGGTAGCTGGAGCCGAAGAAGGTGAGAAGTTCCACGCAGACACGGGCCAGCGTGGTGTCGAGCGCGGCGATGCGGTCGAGGACGTCCGCGGTGACGAGCGCCTGGTGGCTGACGTTGAGACCCACCCAGGTGGTCGGGACGCCGCTGCCGAGCACCTCCGCCGCCGCCTCCGGGTCGGCGTAGATGTTGAACTCGGCGTAGGGCGTGTGGTTGCCGCGTTCGGTGGAGCCCCCCATGATCACGATCTCGCGAATCCGATCGCGGTCACCGGGGTGACGGCGCAACAGCGTGGCGATGTTGGTCAACGGCCCGATGGCCACGACCGTCACCGGCTCGTCGGCGGCGGCGAGCGTGTCGTGGATGAGCTCGACACCGTGGCGCGGATCGAGGGGCACGTCGGGCTCGCCGAAGGCCGGGCCGTCCAGCCCGCTCTCACCGTGCACGTAGTCGCCGATCTCCAGCGGACCGGCGAGCGGCCGGTCGCAACCGGCCGCGACCGGCACCCCGGCGGCCCCCGCCAGGCTGAGCATCCGCCGCGCGTTGAGAGCGGTCTTCGCCACGGTCTGGTTGCCGGCGACGGTGGCGACCGCGCGCAGGTCGATCGCCGGGTCGGCCACCGCCAGCAGGATGGCCAGGGCGTCGTCGTGACCCGGATCGCAGTCGAGGATCACCGGGATCGGCATGTCAGATCTCCTTCGCCAGCCAGCGCACGGCCTGGGTGAAGAGAGTGCGGTAACCGTCCCAGGTGACGAACTCCTCGGGGCACCAGTGCGGGGCGATGTCGGAGGCCCAGGCGAGGGTGCGGCCCGCCCCCGCCTGCCGTACGGCGAGCAGCGGGTCGGCCCCGACGGTGGCGAGCAGCCGGGCGTCCTCAGGGACCTCGAAGCGGTTGTAGCCGAGCAGGTCGGGCCAGTCGGCGGGCAGCCCGCCCACGATGGGATGGGCCGGATCGACGACGACGCCCGGAAGACCCTGCGGGGCCTCCACCCGGTCGTCGTAGGGGGAGATCCGGGCGGGGAGCACCCGCTCCACGGGGGTGCCGCGGAAGGCCGCCTTCGCCTCGATGCCCTGGAAACTGAGGTAGCCACCGGCCATCGCCAGGCCGCCGCCCTGCTCCACCCAGCTCTCCAGCACGTCGAGCCGGTTCACCGACTTCCTGCTGTGCAGCCAGGTGTCGGGGTGCAGCAGGATGCTGTTGGCGCCGATGTCGGAGAGCACGACGACGTCGTAGGCCGCCAGCTCGTCGAGCGTCCCGGGGAACAGCTTGGGCACGTCGTGCGCGGGCAGGTGGTCGACCTCGATGCCGTCCGCGACCAGTGCGTCGCGCAGCGGCTCGAAGCCGGTGTGGTACGTCGTGGTGGTGAACGAGTCGAAACCCTTGTAGTGGGTCGACTCGCTCACCCACGTCTCACCGGCGACCAGCACGCGGGTCATGATTTCTCCTTCAGGGTTTCTTCGCGGTGGTGAAGAGCTCGCACGGGTTGGCGACGAGCAACTGGGTGGTGTCCTCGGAGGTCAGCCCGTGGCGGTGCAGACGCGGCACGAAGTGCGTGAGGATGTGCGCGTAGCCGGTTCCGCCGTTCCTGACCAGCATGGTCTTGAGGAACACGTCCTGGGAGAGCAGCAGCCTGCCGCCCAGGCCGGACCGGACCAGCCAGGCGACGGCGGCCGCGTTCTCCTCGTCGCACGGCGACTGGCCCTCTCCGGGGTAGAGGTAGTCCATGCCGCACATGTCGTATCCGAGGTAGGCCCCCCGGGCTGCGAGGGACACCTGGTAGTCGCGCTCGTGCAGGCTGGGGTTCATGTGTGACAGCACGGTGGCGCCGAGGAGGCCGCCCTCCTCGGCGACGACGTCGAGCACCCGGTGGCCGTACCGCACCCACCCTGGCAGGTGCACCGAAAGCGGCACTCCGGTGCGGGCCTGGGCCCGGGCGGCGCCGCGGAGCACCTTCTCCTCGGCCGGGGTGAAGTCCGGGGAGATCCCGATCTCACCGATCACCCCGGCGCGCACTCCCCCGGTGCCGTCGACCAGATCTCGCTCGATCTCGTCGGCGACGTCGGCGGCGCTCATGCCGCGAACCCGGGCCGGGTGGGTGCGTTCCAGGTAGAAGCCGCAGCCCATCACGATGTTCAGACCGGTGGCGCGGGCGATGCGGGCCAGCTCCGCCGGCGCGCGGCCGATGCCCTCCGGGGTGACGTCCAGCACGGTGCGGCCCCCACGGGCCGCGAACCGGGCCACCTCCTCGATCGCCACTCCGGTGTCGTCGAGGGACACGTTGTCCCGGGAGAGGTAGGGATCCGACCGCAGCCGGCCGAGGAACTCCATCCGCACCGGCGAGCCGGCGATCAGCTCACCTTCCGCGTCGCCCTCGGGGGCGGGGTGCCAGGCGCTGGCGCCGTCGTTACGCAGGTGCTCGTGGCAGAGCGTGATGCCGAGTTCGGCGACGGGCACCTCACCGAGCACCGTGGAGACGGTGACCGCCTCGGGCACACCGGTCATTTCCGTACCGCTCCGAACTTCGCCCACACCTTGTTGTTCGCGAAGATGGCCAGCAGCAGGATGCCGCCCTGCACGATCTGCACGTAGAACGGCGAGACGTGCAGCAGTACCAGGCCATTGGCGATGACGCCGAGGGTGAGGGCGCCGAAGATGGTGCCGAGCATGCTGGCCCTGCCACCGAACAGACTGGTCCCGCCGAGCACGACGGCCGTGATGACCTCCAGCTCGAAACCGGTGCCCGCGTTCGACGACCCGGAGCTGAGCCGGGTGGCGATCAGCACTCCGGCGAGCGCGGCGGCCAGACCGGCCAGCACGTAGACGGTGAGCCCGATCCTGCGGGTGTTCACACCGGTACGGCGCAGCGACTCGCCGTTGGAACCGAGACCGATCACGTAGCGGCCGAACGGCGTGCGGGTGAGGACCAGCCAGCCGAGCAGTGCGACCACCACGGCGATGATGGCCGGCACCGGCACTCCGGCGATGCGGCCCTGGCCGAGCTGGACGATCCACAACTCGCCGTCGATCGGGGTCGAGTAGCCCTCGGTCGCGCGCAGGGCGGTGCCCCGGAGGATCGAAAGCATGGCCAGGGTGACGATGAAGGCCGGGACGCCCTGGTAGGAGGAGAACCAGCCGTTGACGAATCCGATCGCCGCGCCGAGCGCGAGGATCGCGATGAGCGCGAGGCTGGGGTCCCAGCCCTGCTGCAGGACGATGGCCAGCAACGATCCGGACAGCGCGACCGTCGAGCCGACCGACAGGTCGATGCCGGAGGTACTGATCACGAAGGTCATCGCGACCGCGACGATCAGGGTCGGGGAGATCTGCCGGATCAGGTTGAGCAGGTTGCCGACGGTGGCGAAGCGGTCGGCGGAGAACGAGAAGAAGATCAGCAGCAGGACCAGCACCGCCCCGATGGCGATGGTCTGGGCGTGGCTGCCGATGTGAGCGGTGAGGCGGGCCGACCGGGTGGTGACCACCCTCTCACTGACGACGGTCATGACCGCGCTCCCTCGGGCTGGTCGTGGGCGACGATCTCCGACACGAGCCGCTCCAGGCTGGTGCTGCGGGCGTCGAGGTCGGCGCGGAGCGTCCCCTCGTACATCACGCAGAGCCGGTCGCAGACTCGGAACAGGTCCTGGAGGCGATGGGTGATCAGGATCACCGAGACCCCCTGGGAGGAGACGGTCTTGATCAGTTCCAGCACGGTCTCGACCTCGGCCACGGCGAGCGCGGCCGTGGGCTCGTCGAGGATGAGCAGTTTGGGGCCGAAGGTGACCGCGCGGGCGATGGCGACCGCCTGCCGCTGGCCGCCGGAGAGCCCTCCCACCGGGATGTCGGTGAGGGGGATCCGAATGTTGAGCGCGTCGAGTTGACGGCGCGCGTCCCGGTGCATCCGCTGGATGTCCAGCAGCAGGCCACCGGCCCGGCGCGGTTCGCGGCCGAGGAACAGGTTGCCCGCCACGTCGATGTCGTCGCAGAGCGCGAGGTCCTGGTAGACCATCTCGATCCCCAGCTCACGGGCGTCACGGGGAGTGGCGAAGGACACCTCGCGACCGTCGAAGACGATCTGCCCGGAGTCCGGCACCACGGTGCCCGCGAGCACCTTCATCAGGGTGGACTTGCCGGCGGCGTTGTCGCCGACCAGTCCCACCACCTCACCCGCGCCGACCCGCAGGTTGGCCCCGCGCAGCGCGTCGACCATCCCGTAGCGTTTGCGGATGTCGCGCATGACCACACGGTCCGTGCCGGTCGCCTCGTATTCGCTCATAGGGGTCTCTCCGCCGCTCACTTGAACGTGGAGCGGTACTTGTCGACGTTTTCCTTGGTCACGATCGTGACGGGCACATCGATGGTCTTCTTGGCCTGCGCGCCTCCGACCAGTGCCTTGATCTCCTTGACCGCCTCGTAGCCCTCGGTCCTGGGGTCCTGCTGCACGACTCCGGCGACGAAGCCGGCGTCGATGCCGTCGATCGCCTCCTTGGTGAGGTCCCAGCCGAAGACCTTGACCCGGTCGTTCGCGTTCTGCGACTTCACCGCGGCCACCGTGCCGAGCAGCGCGGGCTCTCCGGTGGCGTACACGGCGGTGAGGTCCGAGCGCGAGGTGAGCAGGTTCTCGGCGGCGGCCAGGGCGGCCTCCTGCTTGTTCTGCCCGTCCACGGTCTGGACGATCTTGGCGCCGGCCGCCTCGACGGTCGAGTTGAAACCGTCCTTGCGCAGGTTCTGGATGAATGAGTTGAGCGCGCCGACCACGCCGATGTTCGGCACGGCCACGTTCTGCTCCTTGGCCCACTCGTTGACGAATGTGCCCATCTGCTTGGCCGCCTCGGCGTTGTCCACGCCCACCTGGGTGTCGACCGCCGGGGAGTCCACGATCGCGTCGACGGCCACGACCTTCAGTCCCGCGTCCTTGGCGATCTTGACGGCGGGCTTGATGCCCTCGACGTCGATGGCCACCACGATGACGCCGTCGAACTGCTGCTGAACGAAGTTGTCAATGGCCTCGTTCTGCTTCACGGAGTCGTCGTTGGCGTTGAAGATCGTGAGGTCGACGCCCGCCTCCTCCGCGGCCTGCTGGGCGCCGGCGTTCATCTCGTTGAAGAAGATCGCCTGCTGGTTGATCTGCACCAGGCCGATCTTCGGCTTTTCTCCGCCGTCGGCCGAGGGCGCGCTGTCGGCGGAATCCGTGCCGCCACATGCCGCGGCCAGCAGACCGGTTGCAAGGATCGCCGTGACGGCGGTCAGGCGGGTGAAGCGAGTCGGTCGTGCCATCGAATCAGCCTTTCGAGACGCTGATACAGGGGGGCTTGGTAATCGATTACCAATGTCCGGGGATGGTAGCGACCAGGGCAAACCCTCGTCAAGGTGACGTAAGGCCGTGGACGCTCTATGGTTCTAACAACCCGCACCTGAGCGACCTCACGTGGCGGGGAGGCGACCGGTTATCCTCAGCGCGACCAGGGAAATCGATTACACAACATGGGCGTGACAATCCACGACGTGGCCAGAGCGGCCGGCGTCTCCGTGGCCTCGGCCTCGCGTGCCCTGTCCGGCCGCCGCAAGGTCACCCCCGAGGTGGCCGAGCGGGTGAAACAGGCCGCCGCCGAGCTGGGCTACCGGCCGAACGCCGTCGCCAAGGCACTGCGCGACCAGACCACCGGAACGATCGGCATGATCGTTCCCGGCATCGGCAACCCGTTCTTCACCACGATCGTCGAAGCGGTGGAGCATCAGCTCCAGGAGACCGGGCGCGACCTGCTGCTGTGCGCCTCCCTGTACACGCCCGAGATCGAGGCCCGGCGGCTGAACACGTTGCTGGCCCGGCGGGTGGACGGCCTGATCATCAGTCCGTGCGACTTCGAGGCCAGTGCGCCGGCCGTCCTGAACGCCGCCCGGCAGGTGCCCCTGGTGCAGGTGGACCGCTACATCGAGGGCGGCGGAGCCGACTGGGTCGGCGTGGACGACGACTCGGCGC
This sequence comes from Streptosporangium sp. NPDC049248, assembly GCF_040678965.1. Taxonomy (NCBI): domain Bacteria; kingdom Bacillati; phylum Actinomycetota; class Actinomycetes; order Streptosporangiales; family Streptosporangiaceae; genus Streptosporangium; species Streptosporangium sp. NPDC049248. The sequence continues at coordinate 171,077 of NZ_JBFAQY010000013.1, read as the reverse complement.
TGGCCCAGGCGGTCGACCATGTGGTCGCCGGAGGAGCACGCTCCGTCGTCTTCGTCAGCAGCCGCCTGATGAACTCCTCCGCGAGGTTGCGGCTGGCCGGCTTCCAGCTCGCCACGGCCCGCGCCGGGATCGCCGCCAGGTCGCCGCTGCTCGGCGAGTTCACCCTCGCCTGGGGCTTCGAGGCCGGGCGGTCGCTCCTGGCCGACGGCCCCCTGCCGGACGCGGTGGTCTGCGGGAACGACGAGATCGCGGTCGGCCTGCTGCGAGCGCTGCGGCTCGGCGGCGTACGCGTTCCCGAGGAGGTGTCGGTGGTGGGATTCGACGACGTCGGCCACGCGGCGATGTGCGACCCGCCGCTCACCACCGTGCGCCAGCCGGTGGAGGAGATGGCGGCCGAGGCGGTACGCCTGCTGGGCCAGGTGCGGGTGGGCGAGCCACGGGCCGCGCAACGCATCGCGATCGCGCCCCGGCTCGTCGTACGGGAGACCAGCCGCCTCGCGACCGGAGGAACCATGACCGGGGACGGTCAGGAAGGCAGGGAAACGACATGACCGACGTCGTGGCACTGACCCGCGAGCTGATCAGGATCGACTCGGTGGGCGGCGGCGAGGCCGCGGTCGCCGAGCCGCTCGCCCGCAGGCTGGAGGCCGCCGGTTTCGAGGTGCGGGCGCACGACCACGCGCCCGGCCGTACCGGACTGGTGGCCCGATGGGGCACGGGCGTGCCCGTCACCCTCACCGGTCACCTCGACACGGTCCCGCTGGGCGGCCGGCCGTGGACGCACGAGCCGCACACCGCGGAGGTGGACGGCGACCGACTCTACGGGCGGGGGTCGAGCGACATGAAGGCCGGGGTGGCCGCGCTGGTCGTCGCCGCCGAGCGGCACGTGCGCGGGCCGAACCACCGGGTGGCGCTGGAGATCGTCCTCACCGCGGGAGAGGAGACCGGCTGCGAGGGGGCGATCGACATGGTCGCCCGTGGACTGGTCAGCCGGTCCCGGGGGCTGCTGGTCGCCGAGCCGACCGCGAACCGCGCCCTGCTCGGGCACAAGGGCGCGCTCTGGCTGAAGGCGACCGCCCACGGCCGGACCGCCCACGGCTCGATGCCCCACCTGGGCGACAACGCGATCTACAAGCTGGCCCGCGCGATCGGCGCCGTCGAGCGCTTCGATCCCGGCGTGTCCCCTCATCCCTGGCTCGGCGCGCCGACCGTGAACGTGGGGACCGTACACGGCGGGATCAACGTGAACTCCGTCCCCGACCTCGCCGAGGCGACCGTCGACATGCGCACGGTCACCGGTCAGGACCACACGGAGCTACGCGAGCGGCTCCGGGAGAGGCTCGACGGGGAGACCTCGCTGGAGGTGCTGACCGACCTGCCCTCGGTGTGGACCGACCCGGACGACCCCTTCGTGCGGGTCCTGGTCGCCGCGGGGGCCCGTCCCCCGGGCGAGCGACCGGCCGCCAGCTACTTCACCGACGCCTCGGTGCTGGCCACCGCCTGCGGTGACGCCCCCACCGTGATCTGCGGCCCCGGGGAGCCGGAGCAGGCGCACGTCACCGACGAGTACTGCGAGATTCCCCGGATCGAGGAGGCCGTCGAGATCTACGCCGGCGCCCTGGCGGGACTCTCGGCCCCCTAGCGCTCCGTTCCTCGGCGGAGGTTGCGAACGCGCTGCGGGAAACCGGCCTGCCTTCCCGATGCCGGGACCGGGGTGGATCTGTGCTTCCGGCGCTAGGGTACGTCGGCGATCTCCCCAAGTCGGGCGGCCAGTTGCCCGGATTCGCCGTCTACCAGCGCGGACACCCCACGCCACCAGGCGAACCACTCGCCGCTGCGCCACATCCAGTCGATCCGCTCGATGGCGGCGATGACGTCGCCCCTGTTGCGCCAGACCGCACCCGCCTGTTCCGCGGAGGCGCCCTGGCGCAGCGCCCAGGTGTGCAGGATCCCGGCCGCCTCGGCGTCGACCGGCTGCTCGTACGGGTCGGGGTGCTCGTCCAGCCGGTGCGGGCCCAGCCCCGCGGCGACGCCCCAGCTCCACTGGGCCTCGGCGGGACGGGAGTAGCGCAGGGAGTCGAAGTCGAGGTTGGAACCGAGCTCGTTGTCCGTCCGGCGCAGGACCAGCGCGTCGAGGCGGCCGCCCGCGTCGAAGGAGACCACGATCCGCTGGCCTGGGCGCGCGTCGGGTGGCAGCTCGACCCGGTCCTCGGCCTGCCAGGAGTTGAGGTCCGCGACCGCGGCGGGGCGGCCCCAGGCCTCGTCCGCCGCGTCGTCGGCGATCCAGGCGGCGAGCATCTCCAGGACCGTCAGGTCGGTCCACGGCTCGATCGCGGTGGAACTCCAGAGCACCTCGTCCGGCGCGGGCAGCTTGCCGCCGCGCTCGCGCCGCCACCACCGCTCGCCGAGCTCGCGGGTTCCGACCAGCAGGGCGGCCAGCGCGGCGAGCTCGGTGGATCTGCGGGTGAGGGGGGCGCCTCGGGCCAGTTCGACGGAACGCGCGACACGGTCGGCGCCCAGCACCGCTCCCGCCTCGCCCAGCAGCAGGGCGGCGTCCGGCCGCTCCTCGCCCAGTAGGTCACGGATCAGTCGTCTGGCCTCGGTCCTCGCGTCCTCCGCACGTCCCTCACGCATACCGACACGGTACGCCGGGAGATCCTTAGGCGCGAGCGTCACCGGAGGACGGTACGGCCGTGCCGTCGTCGCCGTCGTCGCCGCCCTGCGGCTTCGCGGTGAGATAGGCGGCCCTTCCCACCATGTAGGCGGCCACCGCGGCCGTCACCACCTGGTAGACGGCGACCAGGATGATGACACCGGCGATCTTCCAGCTGGGGTCGCGCAGCCACATGGCGAGCAGGATGAGGTGGAGGCCGAGCACCTGGGGCTTGGTCGCGGCGTGCATGCGCGCCAGGGTGCCGGGAAACCTGACCATGCCCACCCCCGCCGCGAACGCCAGCGTCGCCCCCAGCAGCAGGCAGACGGCCGCGGCCACGTCCATCGCGGTCATCGGGCACGCCCGGAGAAGAACCTGGCCAGCGAGACCGAGCCGACGAACCCCAGCAGGGAGAGCACCAGCAGCACGGGCAGCATCGAGTACTCCCGGTAGGTCGCCGCCCCCGCCCCGATCGCGCAGATGACGACGGCGGTGAGCACGTCCAGCGAGACGGCGCGGTCCAGCATCGTCGGACCGCGCACCAGGCGGTAGAGCGTCATCGCCGCCGCGGCGGCGAGCAGCCCCAGCGTGATCAGGTAAACCGTCGTCATCGCACCTCCTCCTGATCCGCGCGGGTGCCGAAGGCGGTCACGATGCGGTTCTCCAGCCGGGTCACGTCATCCTGGGTGACCTGGCCGACCGTCGACGGGTCACCGGGCACGCCGAGCACGTGAAGCAGGAGCGTTCTCTCCCGGACGTTCGCCTCCAGCACCAGGCTGCCCGGCAGCGCCGACAGCGCCACCGTCACCAGCACCGCCATCGCCTCCGACGAGGCGCGCAGCCTCACCTCGACGACCTGGACCGGCGGCGGTCTGCCCAGTCTCAGCGCCCAGAAGGCCACCCGGAAGCTGGAGATCACCATGTCCCGCGCGAAGCGGACGAGGAACAGCAGGATCCCGACAGGGTGCAGCCGGATGCCGGTGTCCTGGATCGGCAGGGGCAGCAGCCACACGAGGACCAGCCCGACCAGCAGGCCGCCGAGCACGTTGCCCACGCTCAGGTCTCCCCAGAGCAGCAGCCAGATCAGCGTCAACCAGAGCACCTGCGGCAGCGGCACGGGCCTGCCCAGCAGCCGTAGCACCGTGAACGCCGGGCGGGGCTCGCTCATCGCTCACCGCCGAGCACCGCGGAGATGTACGGTTCGCGGGCCAGCAGTTCCGCCGCGGCCCGCTCCGACAGGGCGGACAGCGGGCCGGCCAGCACGGTGAAGGACAGGGCCAGGGCCACCAGGGCGGCCGTGGAGGCGAACATGAGCTTCGGCATGGTGACGGAGGTGACGATCGTCTCGCCGGCGGGCCCGGCGGCGGGCCTCGGGTCCGCTCCGTCCCCGTCCCCGTCCTCCTGGGTCTCCAGCACGGTGCCCCCCTCGGTGACCATTCCCTCGGGCGGCACCCGCCAGAACGCCTTGTTCCAGGTCGTGGCCACCGCGTACAGGGTGAGCAGGCTGGTCACCAGCCCTCCGGCGACCAGGGTCAGGGCCATCGGACCGCCGTCCGCCACTCCCGCCTGGATCAGCCCGAGCTTGCCCAGGAAGCCTGACATCGGCGGGATGCCCGCCAGGTTCATCGCGGGCACGAAGAAGAGCACCGCGATCACGGGTGTCAGTTTCGCCAGACCGCCGAGACCGTCCAGTGAGGTGGTGCCGGTGCGGCGCTCGATCATGCCGGTCACCAGGAACAGACTCGTCTGCACGGTGATGTGGTGGGCCACGTAGAAGATGGCACCCGCCATGCCCTGGACGCTGAACAGGGCGACTCCGAACACCATGTAGCCGATATGGCTGACCAGGGTGAAGGAGAGCATCCGTTTTATGTCGGTCTGAGCTACCGCCCCGAGCACCCCCACGAGCATGGTCAGCAGCGCCGCCCACATCAGCACGCCGCCCACCGGGCCCCCGGGGAACAGCAGCGCCTCCAGCCGGATGATCGAGTAGACGCCGACCTTGGTGAGCAGCCCGGCGAAGAGCGCCGTCGCGGGGGCGGGCGCGGTCGGATACGAGTCGGGCAGCCACGCCGACATCGGGAAGATCGCGGCTTTGACCACGAAGACCAGCAGGAGTGTCAGCTCGACCAGCAGCCTGACGTGCTGGGGCAGCACCGAGAACCGCTCGGCCAGCTGCGCCATCGACACGGTGCCCGTGGCGCCGTAGGCCACCGCGATCGCGACCAGGAACAGCAGTGACGAGGCCAGTCCTATCACCGTGTAGGTGGCGCCCGCCCGGATGCGGGACTCGGTCCCGCCGAAGGTCAGCAGCACGTACGAGCCGCCGAGCAGCATCTCGAACCCGACGAAGAGGTTGAACAGGTCGCCGGACAGGAAGGCGTCCGACACTCCGGCGACCATGATCAGGTAAGCCGGGTGGAAGATCGACAGTGAGGCCTTGTACTCCTGGTCGGCCCAGGACTGGGACAGCGAGTAGATCATCACGCAGAGCGTCACCGCGGAGGAGACCGCCAGCATCAGCGTGGAGAGCCGGTCGGCGACGAGCGCGATGCCGATCTGCGCGCCCCAGCCTCCGGCGCGGGCCACCAGCGGCCCCTGCTGATCCGCCGCGAACAGCAGGACCAGCGACACGAGCAGCACCACCGTCAGCGTGCCCACACTGATGAGCGCCTGCAACCTGCGCAGCCGCTGGCCGATGGCCAGCTTGAGACCGACGGCCAGCAGCGGCAGCACCACGGGCACCGGGATCAGCGCCTCCATCAGTCCTCCCCCTCCAGCTCGGGATCTTCCGCCCTGGCCTGTCGTGCCCGGTCCTCCCGGATCGCGGCGCGCATCTGCCTGCGGGCGTCGCGCTGGCGGGCGCGGAGCCGTTTGCGGATCTCACGTTCGCGCGCCGCCTGCTCCCGCTGCCTGCGGGCGAACTCGGCGCGCACCTCACGGAGGCGCTGCTCCCGGCTTTCCTTGGAGACGTCCTCCGCCTGCTGGGCCTCGGCGAAACGCTCGGCGAGCCGCTCGGCGGACAGACCGTCGTTCTTGTGCTCCTGCAGCCAGCGGCCCAGGTCGACGTTCACGTCCAGGATCCGCTGCTCCAGTTCCTCGGCCTCCCTGCGCTCCCACTCGTGGTGTTCCTCCTCCAGCCGGGCCAGCTCGGCGCGCTGCTCGCGGACCAGCCGCTGGTAGGCGGCCTGCCGGTCGAGCACGGCCTGGCTCAGCTCGCCCTGCCTGGCGCGCAGCCGCACCTGGCGGTCCTCGGTGTCGTCCTGCACCTCGTCGGCACCGGTGAGCTGCCAGGACCGATGGATCATGGCGAGCAGGAAGGCGGTGACGCCCAGCGTGATGACGATGGAGGTGAGCACCATGGCCTGCGGCAGCGGGTCGGCCATCCGCTCCGGATCGGAGGCGCCCAGGATCGGCGGTTCTCCCGGTGGCCCGCCCACGGTGAGGATCAGCAGGTTCACCCCGTTGCTGAGCAGGATGACGCCGGCCAGCAGCCGGACCAGGCTCCTCTCCAGCAGCAGCGTGACCCCCGCGGCCACCAGCACGGCGACCACCAGGAGCGGCAGCACGGGCGCGGTCACCGGCCCTCCCCCTCGGCGATCTGCCGATCCAGTTCGGCGCCCAGGCTGCGCAGGATGTCCCGCACCATGCCGATCACCGTGATGTAGACCCCGAGGTCGAACAGGAGCACCGTCGACAGGTGCAGCTTGCCGACCAGCGGGACGTACAGGTCGGCGGAGAGCATGTCCAGCACTCCGGCGCCGCCCAGCAGCCCCACCAGCGCGGTGAGCGTGGACAGCAGGAGCCCCAGCCCGATCATCACCCCGGGGGCGACCGGCGCGGCGGCGGCCAGCTCGTGCCTGCCTCCGGCGAGGTAGCGCAGGACCAGCGCGAGACCGGCCACGATGCCTCCGGCGAACCCGCCGCCCACCCCGCTGTGCCCGGTGAACAGCAGGAAGACCGAGACCAGCATCACGGTGTGGAAGGTCACCCGGGCCACGAACTCGAGGACCACCGTCCGCTGCCCCTGCGGCAGGGTGGTCGCCAGCCAGTACGTCCGGGGCTCCTCCCCGGTCCTCTCCGACGGCGGCTGCGGCGCGTGCGAGCGTCTGCGCAGGAAGATCAGGCCGGTCATGCCAAGGGTGAGCACGACGAGCACGGAGCTCTCCCCCATGGTGTCCCAGGCCCGGATGTCGACCAGGAGCGCGCTGACGATGTTGGCGGCCCCGGCCTCCTTGGCCGCTTCGGCCATCAGTGTGCCGATCGGTGTCGCCTGCCGCGCGTTCATCGCGAACATGCCGGCCCCCGCCACCACGACACCGCTCACGATGCCGAGGGTGAGCCGCGCGCCGAACGACAGCCGCCCCCGCTCCTCCCTCGGCCCGAGCGGAAGCCTCCGCAGCACCAGCACGAACACGACCAGGCTCAGCGTCTCGACGAGGAACTGGGTCAGCGCCAGGTCGGGCGAGCCGTGGACGAGGAAGAGCAGCGCCGTGCCGTACCCGGTCAGGCCGGCCAGCAGCACGAGCACGATGTGCGCGCGCACCCTGAGCGCGATGGCCGTCGCGGCGATGACGAGCACGCCGATGACGGGCTGCTCGATGCGGTCCCAGGCCACCACGTCCAGCTGGAGGACGGGTCCGGGACCGTACAGCAGCGAGAAGGCCCCCACCGCCGCCACCAGGACGAATGCGATCATGAGGTAGTCGGGCAGCGAGCCGCGCTGGACCACGCCGGTCAGCTGCAGGGAGAAACGTTCCAGCCCGCGGACCAGGCCCCAGTAGGCCCGGCCGGAGTCGATCACGTGCAGGGTCTCCCCGATCCGCGCCAGCGGTCTCCTGGCCAGGAAGAGGAGCGCTCCACCCGCCAGCGCGACGGCCGAGAGCATCAGCGGCACCGGGGCACCGCTCCACAGCGCGAGGTGGGTGCCGTGGCCGGGCCCGGGGAAGGTGTCGGTGTAGCTCCGCATCGCCTCGCCGTAGCGTGCGGCGAGCGGGGCGACGGCGAGGCCGAGCGCGGAGAGCAGCGCGGGCGGCAGGAACAGCGCGGCGCCGAAGGAGTGCACGGGCACCGGCTCGACACCGGGCTTGACGGCGAAGGCGCCCCACAGGAAACGCGCGCTGTAGCCGGCGGTGAGCGCCGACCCGAGGACGACTCCGGCGAGCACCACCGTGTCGATGCCCCGTCCGGTCAGCAGCGACTCGAAGGCGGCCTCCTTGCCGACGAACCCCAGGAACATCGGGATGCCCGCCATCGAGGCGGCGGCCCCGGTGGCGATCGCGGCCAGCCACGGCGCCGAACGCCGCAGGCCGCTCAGCTCTCGCAGGTCACGGGTGCCGGTGGCGTGGTCGATGATGCCGACGATCAGGAAGAGGGAGGCTTTGAACAGCGCGTGCGCGAGCAGCATGCCGACCCCGGCGATCGCGGTGTCGCGGGTGCCCGCGCCGAACAGCACCGTCAGGAAACCCAGCTGGCTCACCGTTCCGTAGGCGAGCAGCTTCTTGAGGTCGTGCTCGCGCAGCGCCCGCCAGGCGCAGAGCAGCATGGTGAGCAGGCCCAGGGGTACGGCGGTCCACCGCCAGGCGGCGAGCTCCCCGAAAGCCGGTCCCAGGCGGGCGAGCAGGTAGATTCCCGCCTTCACCATCGCCGCGGCGTGCAGGTAGGCCGAGACCGGGGTCGGCGCGGCCATCGCGGCGGGCAGCCACATGCTGAACGGGAAGACCGCCGACTTCGACAGCGCGCCGACCAGGATCAGCACCACCGCCACCGCCACCAGGCCGCCGGACGGCGGGCTCTGCACGATCCGCGAGATGCGGTACGTTCCCGCCGCCTCGCCGAGCATGATCATGCCACCCAGCATCGCCAGGCCACCGGAGGTGGTGACGATCAGCGCCTGCATCGCGGCGCGGCGGCTGGTCCTGCTGGCGGGGTCGTGGCCGATCAGCAGGTAGGAGAAGACCGTGGTCAGCTCCCAGAACACGTACAGCAGCAGCAGGTCGTCCGCGACCACCAGCCCGAGCATCGCCCCGGCGAAGGCGACGAGCACCCCGGCGAACCGGCCCAGCCCCTCGGCGTCGGCGGAGAAGTAGCGCGAGCAGTACAGCACGACCAGCGCGCCCACGCCCGTGACCAGGGCCATCATGAGCAGGGCCAGCGCGTCGGCGCGGAAGGACAGTCCCAGGCCGAGGCCGGGCGCCCAGTCGTGGTGTGACTCGACGGGGATGCCGGTCAGGGCGACCCAGATCGTGTAGCCGAACCCGCAGGCCGGTGGCACGGCGAGCATGAGGAACGCGGCCCTGCCGAAGCGGCGCACCAGCGCCGGAGCGATCGCCGCCGCCACGGCGTGCAGGATCAGCAGCGGCTCCATGTTCCCCCGTGACCCGTCGTGGCAGACGTACGCCAGGATCCTAAAAGGCGTAAGTTTGCCTGGTCAAACGCGCGAAGCGCTGACCCGAACACCGTAGATCCTTCACCTGGGCATGATCGACTCCTCGAATGTTCCTGCTGGCAGGGACATTGGCCCTCCCCGGCACCGCCGTCGGCGGAAGCGCTTACCCTTCTCCTTTTGTGAGCGACGTCACCGCTTCCTGCCGGTGCGGCCGAGCACCCAGCCGATCACCGCGCTGCCGAGCGCGATGCCCGCGCCCATGCCGAACGCGGCGAGGAGCGACCAGGCGGGGACTCCGGCCCGGGGCTGTTTCGCCGGGCGCTCGAAGACGTGCGCGGGGCCGACCTCGACCGGTGCTTTCGGTGCGGCGGACGCGGCGACCTCCGCGGGTACGGTCGCGGCGGGGATCTCGCCGGAGACACCGGATACGCCGGAGACGAGATGGCTCTCCACCGCGGAGAAGAAGTCACCCGCGGTCTTCCTCGCGACGGAGCCGAGCATGCGCTGGCCGACACCCCCGATCATGCCGCCGATCACGGCCTCGGCGTCGTAGTCGATCCGGGTGCCGCCCTCGACCTCGCTGAGACGGACCCGCACCGTGGCGTCCACGGTGCCGGGGGCCCCCTGGCCGCGGGCCCTGAGCACGAACCGTTCCGGAGCCTCGGGCTCCGACAGGGCGACCTCGCCCTGGTAGACGCCCTTGATGGAGGCCACGCCCGCGGTGACGGTCATCCGGTAGGTGTCCGGGCCCGTCTCCTCAAGGCGCTCGCACCCCGGAATCGTGCGTACGAGCACGGCCGGGTTCTGGAGCGCTGACCACACACGATCTCTGTCGATGCCGAGCACGGCACTGCCTGCGAGCTTCACACCAGCACCCTAGGCAATCTCGGGGCGGGCGGATAACAGCAACATCTGCCCGCCGGCGCGGCCCTTCGTTGTCAGTGCTGCCGCCCTGGCGCACGAGACCGGCCGGGTCAGCCGGGCGCGGGGTTTCCGGCTCGCAGGGACGCGCCCACGTCGTGCAGGTGACGCAGCGCCTGCGCGTACGAGCTGACGATCCCGGTCTCCAGGTAGTCGACGCCCAGCTCCTGGCAGTAGGCCTGGACGATCGGCTGGGCGCGGCGCAGGTTGGGCATCGGCATGCTGGGGAAGAGGTGGTGCTCGATCTGGTAGTTGAGCCCGCCGAGCACGGTGTCGAGGACCCTGCCGCCGCGCACGTTGCGCGAGGTCAGCACCTGGCGCCGGAGAAAGTCGAGCTTCTCGGAGCCCCTGAGCATCGGCATCCCCTTGTGGTTGGGCGCGAAGGTGCAGCCGAGGTAGACGCCGAAGATCGCCTGGTGCAGCAGCAGGAAGGCCACGGCCTTGCCCGGCGACAGCACGGTGAACAGCGCCCCCAGGTACAGGGCGGCGTGCACGGCCAGCAGCGACGCCTCCGCGGCCCGGTTCCTGGTCGTCGGGCGCGTCAGGGCCCGGACACTGGACACGTGGAGGTTGAACCCCTCCAGCGTGAGCAGCGGGAAGAACAGGAACGCCTGCCGGCGGCCCAGGAGCCTGGGCAGTCCCCTGCTCTCGGCGGCCTGCTCGTGCGACCAGATCAGGAAGTCGGGGGCGACGTCGGGGTCGTGGTCCTCGTGGTTGGGGTTGGCGTGGTGGCGGGTGTGCTTGTCCATCCACCAGCCGTAGCTCATGCCGATGGCGAGGTTTCCCGCCACCAGCCCGGCGAGCTCACTGGAGCGGCGTGAACGGAAGACCTGGCGGTGTGCCAGGTCGTGGGCGACCAGGCCGATCTGCGCGAACACCACCGCGAGGAAGGCGGCGACCAGCAGCTGGTACCACGAGTCGCCGACGGCGAAGAAGACGGCCCAGCCGCCGACGAAGGACGCCGCCACCAGGCCGAGCCGTGCGGCGTAGTGACCGGGGCGCCGGTCCAGCAGCCCCGCCTGGGTGATCCGGCGCGACAGGCGGGCGAAATCACTGCCCCGTTCCGCGCTTTCAGGGGGGATGGGGGGATCCGCGTCGTCGATCGCGGTGGAGTTGGTCACGGTTCTCCTCAGATGGGCCGGATCACTCGACATGACAACGTCAGCCGGCGACGCCACATATCCACGTCAACCGAACATCACGCCTTTCCCAGGATTGCGCGGCTGCCGTGATCGCAAACCCCCGCTTCCACCCCTAATCGTGGTAGTGCTGACCCTACCCCGCCGAATACCGCGATCACCGGAGTACAAGAACATAGCCACTCGGATCATCCTCGCGAGGCATGATCGATCAGACTCCCGGCTGCTGGCAGGATGGTCGCCCATGGCATCGGGGACGTACTGGACGACAAGAGCGGTGGCGGCGGCGACGGCCCTGGCGGTGAGCGCCGGGTGCGCCACAGGCCCGGACGGCGGGGCCGACGAGGGTGCCGCCCCCGCGCCGGGCGCCTCCTCCGGTGCGGGGAAGGCCCCCGCCGGCGGGAACGGCCGGGCCGCGAGGACACCGGCAGGGCCACCGGGCGCGATGCCCAGGCCCGGCGAGGTGGGCGTGATCCCCCGCCCCGATGACGGCCTGCCTCCGGTGATCAGCTCCATTCCCACCAGGCGGAAAGTCGTCTTCCTGACCATCGACGACGGCTGGGAGCAGGATCCCGGCTTCGTGGCACAGGTCCGTGACCAGCGGATCCCCGTGGCGGCCTTCGTCACCCGCGACGCCGTGGAGGCCAGGGGCGCGACCGATCCGACCGCCCAGGGCGGCAGATTCCTGGGCGCGGGCAAGTGGAGGTACGTACGCGACCTGCGTGACGCGGGGGCGACGATCGAGAACCACACACTGACGCACCCGAACCTGCCCGCACTCGGCTACGAGGGACAGAAGGCCGAGATCTGCGGCACCTCCACACTGATCCGCAGGCACACCGGCACCGCACCCACCCTGTTCCGCCCCCCGTTCGGCAACCACAACACCCTGACCCGCAGGGCCGCCAAGGCCTGTGGCATCGACGCGCTCCTGCTCTGGACCGCGACCGTGCAGCCCGGCGGGAAGATCGCCTACCAGGTGCCCGACAAGAAGCTCCGCCCCGGCGATGTGCTGCTGCTGCACTTCCGTCCGAACCTCGCCCGTGACTTCGAGATCCTGGTCGCCAAGATCAGGCGCCGGGGGTTCGAACTCGGCAACCTCGACGCGTACCTGAAGGCGGCGACCTCGAAGGCGGCGACCCGCTAGCCCCGGCCGGGCACCTCGACCGGCTTTCCGGCCGCCGTCCCGCCGCGGCCGTCACCGAATCCGGGGGGCACGGGCGCGCCCGTTTCACACGGCGAGGGCCGTGAATCCGGCGCGCGAGACTCGCGATGTCGCCCGCGCGACGTACCTCGAAATCACTCCGTAGGTGGATGCCCCGGGGGCGCCACCCGCCCCACCATGAAGTCACGCCTCCGGGGGGATGGCGGGCAGCGGGGATACGTCCCATGTGACGGGACATGCGTGGAGGTATTCCCCACGGCCGGAGGAGAGCCGGCGTCGCGAGCCGAAGGACGGTCTCGGTCCGGCTGAGAAGTGCGGTCTCGCACCGGACCATGTGACAAAGATCGCACCAGCTCGCGGCGCCCCTCCCGCCTTTTGCTCTACAGCTTGTAGTACTACTAGAGATAGAACTACAAGCCGTAGAGCAACAGCCCGCGAGGGGAACGCGAAGGAAAGATGGACGCACTAGACCTGGCCCGGTGGCAGTTCGGGGTGACCACCGTGTACCACTTTCTGTTCGTGCCCCTGACCATCGGCCTCGGCGTCTTCGTGGCCGGCCTGCAGACCGCGTGGCACCGCACGGGCAAGGAGCACTACCTGCGGCTGACGAAGTTCTTCGGGAAGATCTTCCTGATCAACTTCGCGATGGGCGTGGTGACCGGCATCGTGCAGGAGTTCCAGTTCGGCATGAACTGGAGCGAGTACTCGATCTTCGTCGGCGACGTCTTCGGCGCCCCGCTGGCGCTGGAGGCACTGCTCGCGTTCTTCCTGGAGTCCACCTTCATCGGCCTGTGGATCTTCGGCTGGGACAAGCTCCCCAAACGCATCCACCTGGCCACCATCTGGATCGCGGTCATCGGCTCCACCGTGTCCGCCTACTTCATCCTCGCCGCCAACGCCTGGATGAAGCACCCTGTCGGCTATGAGGTGATCGACGGCAAGGCCCGGATGACCGACCTGTGGGCGGTGCTCACCAACTCCGCCGCCCTCGCGCAGGTGCCCCACGTGGTGGGGGCGGCCTTCGTGGTCGGAGGCGGTTTCGTGCTGGCGATCTGCGGCTACCAGGTCCTGAAGGAGCGGCGCGCCGCCACGGCGCGGCGGAACACCCCGAGCATCTGGCGGACCCCGATCCGAGCCGCGCTGGCCATGACGGCGATCGCCGGCGCGGTGGTCGCGGTCAGCGGGGACATGTCCGCCAAGCTGCTGTACGAGCAGCAGCCGATGAAGCTGGCCGCCGCCGAGGGGCTCACCCACGACACGGCCGGCGCGGCGTTCTCCCCGGTGCCGGGCGTGGAGATCCCCAAACTGCTCAGCTTCCTGTCCACCAACGACCCGAACGCGGTCGTCCAGGGCACGGCGGACATACAGACCCGGTTCACCGAGCAGTTCGGCCCGGCCGACTACCTGCCCAACCTGCCGGTGGTCTTCTGGTCCTTCCGCGTGATGATCGTCTTCGGGATGGCCACGGTGGGCCTGTCGGTTCTCGGTCTCTGGCTGACCCGAAGGCGCCGCGGCGGCGGCCGCCCGCAGCAGGAGCTCCCGACCTGGTTCGCCAGGGCCGCCCTGCTGGCGCTGCCGCTGCCGACCATCGCGATGATCTCGGGCTGGCTGCTCTCCGAGATCGGCCGCCAGCCGTGGACCGTCCAGGGTGAGCTGCTCACGGCCGCGAGCGTCTCGCCGGGCGTCAGCCTGACCGAGGTGGCCATCTCACTTGCGGTCTTCACCCTGGTCTACGGCGTGTTCGCGGTGGCCGAGGCCGTACTGATCATCCGCCACGTCAAGGCGGGCCCCCAGCCCGCCGCTCCCGCCGTGCCCCTCATCCCGCCCTCTCGCGACGACCAGACCGCGGACGTCCGGCTCCAGCCGACGCTGATGTACTGAAAGCGACGATCATGGAACTCACCACCTTCTGGTTCGTACTCATCGCGTTCCTGTGGATCGGCTACTTCGTGCTGGAGGGCTTCGACTTCGGCGTGGGCATGCTGGCACCGGCACTGGCCAGGAACGAGGCCGAGCGCAAGCAGGTCCTGGGCACGATCGGCCCGGTCTGGGACGGCAACGAGGTCTGGCTGATCACCGCGGTCGGCGCCATGTTCGCCGCCTTCCCCGCCTGGTACGCCGGGCTGCTCAGCGAGTTCTACCTGCCGATCACGCTGATCCTCGTCGGGTTGATCGTGCGCGGCGTCGGCCTGGAGTGGCGCGGCAAGGTCCAGCACGCCTCCGACCGCGTCTGGTGCGATCTGGGCGTGCTGGTCGGCAGCGCGCTGCCCGCGTTCCTGTGGGGCGCCGTCTTCGCCGATCTGCTGCGGAACAGCGCGGTGGCCGCGCTGGTCGGCGGGGCGCTCTCCCTCTCGCTGTGCGTGCTGCACGGAGCGGTGTTCGTCGCGCTCAAGACCTCGGGGCCGGTGCGCTCCCGTGCCCGGCACGCCGCGATGATCGCCGCCGCGGTGGCGCTGCCCACCGCGGTGGTGGCACTGCCGAACATCCCCGTCACCGAGGCGGTGGCCGCCGGCTGGTCGGCGACCCCGTGGCTCTGGGCGGGCGCGCTCGCCTCGATGGCGGCTCTGGCCGCGGGGATCGCGCTGACCTGGCGCGGCCGGGACGGCTGGGCGTTCGCCGCCACCGCCTCGTCCATCGCACTGGGCGGCGCCGCCCTGTTCGGCGCCCTGTGGCCCGCCCCGCTCCCCGGCCTCACCGTCGCCGAGGCCGCCTCCGGCCCGTACACGCTGGGCATGCTCACCTGGATCGGCCTGATCGCGCTGCCGTTCGTACTCGGCTACCAGGCGTGGTCGTACTGGGTCTTCCGCAAGCGCCTGGTCGCCGAGGTGTCCTGAGACACCCCGGCCCGCCTCTCACGGGTCGGGCCTCCCGCTTCACCACCGGTCGCCGGTCGCCGGGAGAGCCCCGTCGCGGGGCGTTCAGTGCAGGCCCAGCCTGGCGAGCGGCTCGACCAGTTCCCTCTCCTCGTACGACAGGTGGGACAGGAGCGTGTCGGTGAGCAGGTCCATGGCCGCCCGCAGTTCCCTGTGGCCGTCCGGCCGGCCGACGAAGGCGACCAGTGCCCGGTCGACGCCTTCGAGGACCTCGTGGATGGCGTGGTGCTCCTGCTGGAGGCGGTCGACGACGGGCGCGAGCCTGGGGTCCGAACGGCGCAGATGCGGGAAGAGGCTCTGGTCCTCCAGGGTGTGATGGGTCGTGACGAGGCGGCAGTAGGACTCGCAGTACGTGCCGACGGTCCAGTTGTTCTGGCGCATCGTCATCGTGTTGATGTGCGAGCGCGCGGCGCCGGGGTCCATGGCACCGGTGGTGACCTGGTCGACGAGCCCGCGGATCTCGGTGAGCTCCTTGCGAAGGTGATCGTGGATGTCGACGAGGTGCTGTCCGGCCGCTCGCTGCCGAGAGGTGTAGACGCGGTCCGGGTCGGGATCGGGCCCGGTCGGGCGGGTGCTCTCGTCCCAGACCTGGACGTCGGCGAGCCGTACGCCGTCGTCCGGGGTGGGGGTGACTCCCAGGGCGGGCACCACTCCCCTGACCTGGGCGGGCGGGATGACGGCCGCCGACGTACCGCGTACCTCGGCGGCGGACGGCCCCGAACCGCCGCGCTCGGCCGCGACCAGTTCGCGGACGCCGGGAACGACCTCGGCGGCGAAACGCCGGATGTCGTCGGGGTCGTCACTGGCCAGGATGTAGGCGCTCATCCCCTGGGTGAGGGTGAGCTCGGCGAGCTGCTCGGCCCAGACCTCCGCCGGCCCCCGCAGGAAGTCGCGTCCCGAGCCGGTGAAGGCGCCGGAGATGTTGTACAGGCGCCGGACGTCACCGGGTGAGCGTCCCGCACCGGTCGCGGCCTCGTCGACGGCGGCGTTCATCGCCGGGAGCGCGTCCGGGGCGGCGTAGGCGCTGCTGGGCAGCCAGCCGTCCGCGAGCCGCCCGGTCAGGCCGAGCATCCGCCTCTTGTAGGCCCCCAGCCAGATGCCGACGTCGTGGGCGGGCGCCGGACCCGGGTGTGCTCCCCAGACGCGGTGGTACCGGCCGTCGAGGCGGACCGACCCGCCGCCGGTCGCCCAGACGGCCCGGATGACCTCGATGCCCTCCGCCAGGGCATCGACCCCCTGGGCGGCGTTCAGCCGGGGGCCGCCGACGGCGGCGATGGCCTCCCAGAAGGCACCCGCCCCGAGCCCGAGCTCGACCCGGCCGCCGCTCAGGATGTCCAGGGTCGCGACGCTGCGGGCCAGCACCGCCGGCGGGCGGAGCGGCAGGTTCGCCACGTTCGGCGACACCCGCACCGTCGAGGTGCTCGCCGCGATGACCGACAGCAGCGTCCAGGTGTCGAGGAACCGCGCCTGGTACGGATGGTCCTGCACGGTCACCAGATCCAGGCCGACCTGCTCGGTGAGCCGGGCGAGCGCGACGACCCGCTGAGCCTGCTCGGCGACCGGCGTCAGGAAGGTTCCGAACAGCAGCTCGTGCCCGTAGTCGGCCATGTCTCTCCTTGGAATGTCATGTCAGATGCTCGGCACTTATGGCATGACAGATCGTATTTAAAGCAGATAGATTGTCAAACAGAAGGTCTTTTTCACCTTTAGTACTGATAATCTGGCGGCATGCCCGCACCCCAACGTCCCGGCACGGAGACCTCGGACGCCCTGGACAGCGACCTGGGCTGGACCCTCGGGGTGGTCTTCCGCGCCTACATCAGGACGGTGGACGCGCTGTTCGGCCACCTGCCCGGCGGGCCCAGGGGCTACCAGGTGCTCGCCGCGGCCGCCCAGGAACTCCCCGGCGGCCAGGGAGCGCTGGCGCAACGCCTGGGCATCGACAAGACGGTCATGACCTACCTGCTGGACGACCTGGAGCAGGCCGGCCTGGTCGAACGCCGCCCGGACCCCGCCGACCGGCGTAACAAGCGCGTCGTCGCCACCGAGCACGGCAGGGCGACCTGGGCCGACGCGCAGACCCGGCTCGAACACGCCGAGGACCACGTCCTGGCCCCGCTGGAGGAGGCGGACCGCTCGGTCTTCCGCGAGCTGCTCAGGAGGCTTGCCGTCCAGGCCGACAGCCTGGACCCGGTGCACGACACCTGCCGGCTCGTCACCGAACTGGCCCCCGACGCCGCCCCTCCCAAACCACGCCGCTCCGCCCGCCGCTGACCGCCCGCCGACCGCCCGGTGTTCGCCTGCGTGCTGCCCGAGGGTCGGCACACCGACTTCCTGGACCGCCGGCGGGCCCGGCCGGGGACTTCGCCCGCTGCGTGACCCGGCCTATGAGGGCGGCGAAGAGGATTGGACTCTCCCACCGTGGGAGAGTCCAGCATGATGGCGTGCAAGACGAACTTCTCAGCATCGGGCGCTTCGCCCGCCCGGCCGGTCATCCCCGTCCAGGAGAGCATGGCATGACCACGGTCACAGACATGGATACCCGCGGTATGCGGCACTGCGAAACGACAGCTCTGGGAGCGCTGCTGCGGCACGAAGGACTCGATCTGTCCGAGCCCATGCTCTTCGGCCTCGGCTCCGGCCTGTCCTTCGTCTACTGGGACAGCAAGAGCATGGGCTTCCCCTTCCTCGGGGGACGGGTCAAGCCTTTCGAGCTCACCAGAAACCTGGCCGCCGGACTCGGGCTGGAACTCCTGGTCCAGGAGACCACCTCCCCCCGCAGGGCATGGCAGAACGTGGTGGCCCCGATCGACGCCGGCCACCCCGTCGGACTGCAGCTCGACAGCTACCACCTGGACTACTTCGGGTCGAAGGTGCACTTCGGCGGTCATGTCGTCGCCATGTACGGCTACGACGACCACGACGCCTACCTGGTGGACACCGACCAGCAAGGCGGAGCGGTATCCACCAGCCTGACCAGCCTCGCCCAGGCCAGGGCCGCGCGCGGCCCGATGACCGCCAGGCACCGGTCCTTCACCCTCACCGCTCCGAGGAACCCGCCCTCCCCACAGGGTCAGATCATCCCCGCCATCACCGCCTGCGCCGACGCCTTCCTCAACCCGCCCATCGCCAACCTGGGTCACCGTGGCATCGAGAAGGCCGGGAGGCTGGTACGCACCTGGCACCAACGCACCGACAACCCGAGGCGGGACCTGCCGCAGGCCGCCCTCCTGATGGAGAAGGCCGGCACCGGCGGCGCCCTGTTCCGTAATCTCTACCGCGACTTCCTCGCCGAATGCATCCAACTGCTCGACAGCGGTCACCTGCGCACCGGTCACACGCTGTACACCGAGGCGGCCACCCTGTGGACGGAAGCCGCAGCACTGATCGCAGAAGCCGGTGAATCAGACGACGCGCGGTATCTCGTACAGGCGGGCACCGTCCTCTGCGATCTCTCACGTATAGAGCGCGAGGCCATGCAGGCACTGAGCCGCCTGGGGAGTGAGAGCCCAGGCGCGATCCAGCCCTGACAGCCTTCGAAAACCAATTCGGGAAGGGGGCCATATCGGCCTCGATGGTCCGATCGCACATGCCGGGACGACCGTCGGGCCCACCTGGTCCGCCCTACCCGGCGTCGCTCCCGGGCCGGAGGGACGCAGGGACGGAATCCACGCCGAAAGTGCCTATCCTGGGGCATGATCGAGTCGGGCAGCCCCGCGGTCGCCATCCGCCGCGCCGCGCCGATCTCAAGATCACAAGACGCCGGGAGGCACACGTGTCGGAACCGCGCCCGTTGCGCCCCGGCGAACCGGCCCGGCTGGGGAAGTACCGGCTGCTCGGATGCCTGGGGAAGGGCGGCCAGGGATCCGTGTACCTCGGTGAGTCCCCTTCGGGGACACGGGTCGCCGTCAAGGTCCTGCACGGCCACGTCGCCGGTGACCCGAAGACCCACAAACGGTTCCTCCGCGAGGTGGAAGCGGCCCGCCAGGTGCCCCACTTCTGCACGGCACGCATCCTGGACGTCGGTACGGCCGACGATCAGCCGTACGTGGTGAGCGAGTTCATCGAAGGGGAGTCGCTGGAGCAGCGGGTCGGCTCACGCGGGCCGCTCGACCCGCATGACCTGGCACGGCTCGCGGTCGGTACGGCCACCGCGCTGGCGGCGATCCACCACGCGGGGATCGTCCACCGCGATTTCAAACCCGCCAACGTGCTGCTCGGTCCGGACGGGCCACGGGTGGTCGACTTCGGCATCGCGCGCAGCACGAACCTGGCCACCACGTCCGTCAGCCTGATCGGCACCCCGCCGTACATGTCGCCCGAGCAGCTCTCCGGGGATTCGGTGGGCCCGCCCTCCGACATGTTCAGCTGGGCCGGCACCATCCTGTTCGCCGGGACGGGCAGGACCCCGTTCGGCCATGATGTCGCCCTCGCGGCCCTGGTGTACCGGATCCTCCACCAGGAGTGCGACCTCACCGGCCTGCCGGACGGCCTGCGGCAGATCTCCGGCCGGTGCCTGGCCAAGGCGGCCGAGCACCGACCCACGGCCGAGGAGGTCCTGCTTGGTCTCATCACCGGCGACGGGGCGGCGGCCCCCACCGGTGACCTGCTGACGACGGCCATGAGGCGGATGGCGCAGCCGTCTCCACCGACCCCGGCCCCCTCTCCGGACCTGCCGCTCACCCGGGAGCGACCCGGCTCGGCACCGCCGGCCGGCGGCCCGCCTCGGACGACACTCCCCACCGGCCCCTCCGGCGGGCCGACGGCGTCCCCCTCCCGTGGGCTGCCCCGCCGGAGCTTCCTGATCGGCGGAGGAGCCGCGCTGGCCACCTGCGCGGCGGCGGGGGCCGCGGTGCTGGTTCCCCGCTACCTGAGGGCGGCGGCCGGTTCGACCACGACTTCGCCCGGGGCGAGCCCGAAGGCCGCGATCGTCCCACCGTCGTCCTCGGCCACCCCGACGACCTCGCCCACGAACGGGCCGACGGCCTCCCCGAGCCCGTCCGGGCTGATCCCGCCCGGCCCGGACAGGCCGCTGGTGCTCGAGAACGGCAACACGGTGCAGGGCCTCGCGGTCTCCGCCGACGGCCGCCTGGTGGCCGCCGGGTGCTGGGACGGCAAGGTCCGCCTGTGGGAGGTCCCCACCGGGAAGATGGTCGCGGAACTCGACGACCGCACGTCCTACGTCGAGGGCGTGGCGCTGAGCCCGGACGGCCGGACCCTGATCAGTGTCGGCGGGGTGACCGACGCCGAGACGCACGTGTGGGACGTCGCGTCCAGGCGTCGCGTGTCGAAGTCCGTGATCGGCTCCGTCTTCGTGGGGTTCAGCCCGGACGGCGAGCAGTTCGTCACCGGCAGCGGGTACGAGTGGGTCCGGCTCTGGCGAACCTCCGACCGCAAGCAGTCGGGCGCCTCCATGCGCCACACCGAACTGGTCAGGAACGCGGCGTTCAGCCCCGACGGGCGCCTGCTGGCCACCGCCGGGTGGGACGACACCGTACGGCTGTGGCGCACCTCCGGCTCCAGAGCGGCCGGCGGACCGTTGACCGGGCACAGGGACGATGTCAACGCCGTCGTGTTCCTCGACGGCGAGACCCTGGCGAGCGCGGGGTACGACAAGGTGGTGCGGGTCTGGGACGTGGCATCCCGCAAACCGAAGGGAACGACGTTCAAGGGGGCCGGTTCGACGATCAACAGCATGGCGTGCAGCCCCGACGGGACCGTTCTCGCCGCCGGAACCGACCGGGACGGCGTCCTGCTGTGGGACGTCGCCACCCGGCGGCGGCTCCGGCAACCCCTGGAGACCGGCCAGGTCCACACCGTGACCTTCAGCGCCAACGGGTCCGTCCTGGCGGTGGCCACCGGTAACGACGTGCTGCTGTACGACGTCGGCGGCCTGCGTACCGCCTGAGAGGGGACGACGCTGAGAGCTCACCCATCGTGGATCCGGTCCTCGACGATCCCGGTGCCGGTTGTGGTGTGGGCGGCAGTCTCGTGGAGCGGCCGGAGGACAGGATCCCGAGGGCCGCAGGCGATCCGATTCCTTCCGGTGGTGGTGGTGGTCGTCCTATCGTCGTCAACATGTGTTGGCGCAGGGGGCGGTAGTCGTGGTCGAGGAGCAAGATGGTGGCGGTTCGGCGGAGGACGCGGCCATGGTGGGCGCCGCGTCGGCCGGCGACAAGGGGGCGTTCGGAGCGCTCGTCGAGCCTTTGCGGTGGGAGTTGCGAGTGCACTGCTATCGGATGCTGGGCTCCTACGACGACGCGGAGGACATCGTTCAGGAGACGTTCCTGCGGGCATGGCGCCGCCGGGAGACCTATGAGGGGCGGTCGACGTTCCGGGCCTGGCTGTACAGGATCGCGACGAACGCGTGCCTGGACCTGATCGACCGGAACAAGCGGCGGGCCGCGCCGTACCGGGTTCCACCGCTGGTGGAGTCAGGTACGCCGGTGCAGCCGCCCGCTGATGTGTCGTGGTTGCAGCCGGTCCCGGATCGGCTGCTGGAGCCGGCCGTCGACGGGGCCGAAGGACCGGAGGCGGTGGCGGTCGCGCGGGAGACGATCGAGCTCGCCTTCCTGGTGGCGATCCAGCATCTCCCCGCCCGGCAGCGAGCCGTGTTGATCACCAGGGATGTGCTGGGCTGGCCCGCCACCGAGACGGCCGCGCTGCTGGACACCAGCGTGGCGTCGGTGAAGAGCACGTTGCAGCGGGCGCGAGCGACGCTGAGACAGCACCTGCCCCAGCGGCGCGAGGACTGGGCGCCTTCGGCCGAGCCGAGTACGGACGAGCGCGCGCTGTTGCGACGTTACGTCCAGGCGCATCAGCAGGCCGACCTGGACATGCTCACCGGGTTGCTCGCCGAGGACGTACGGATGACGATGCCGCCACACCCGGCGTGGCTGGTCGGGCGGGACGCGCTGCTGACCCTCACCGGACAGGTCTTCGACTCCGGCTCGGAGTGGTATCACGGGCGCTGGCACTGCGTGGTCACCGGCGCGAATCTCCAACCCGCGGTCGCGCACTATGCCGAACACTCCCGCGCACCCGAGACCAAGGACCTGACCGGGCGGTTCCGCGGCCAGGTGCTGGATGTGCTGCGGATCGACGGCGGCCGGATCACCGCGATCACGTCGTTCGCACCACGCCACTTCGCCGCGTTCGGCCTGCCCCTGGTCCTGCCGTGAACGTGGGATTCCAGCGGCGCGAGGTGCCCCTGGCCGGTGAGGTCCGCGGCTACGACGCGGCCGCGTGGAATTCCTGCACGGCTGAGCCGGGCACCGATTCCTTTTCCGGCGCTGTGCCGTCATACAGCTAAACCCGGCAGCAGCATCGAAGCGTACGAGAGAGGACCCCATGTCGAACAGGCAGGACACCGCGCTGGCCGAACTCGACCGGCTCGTCGGCACCTGGAAGGTGAGCGGCGAGGCCACCGGCCAGGTCACCTACTCCTGGCTGGCAGGCCGTCACTTCCTCAAGCAGGAGGTCGACCTTCGGCAGGCCGGCCAGCACATCACCGGCATCGAGATCATCGGCCGGGAAAGGCCGTTCGGCGCCGAGGAACCCAGCGAGGACATCACCTCCCGGTTCTACGGCAGCCAGGGCGAGACCCTCGACTACGTCTACGAGCTCAACGGCGACACGCTCACCATCTGGAGCGGCGGGAAAGGCTCACCCGCCTACTACCGCGCCCGGTTCAGCCCCGACGGCGACACCCTGTCCGGGGACTGGGTCTGGCCCGGCGGCGGCTACCACGCCGAACAGACCCGCGTCCACTGACCGCAGCCGCGCCCCGCTGTCCTTCACGTCGGGGACCGGCGTCGGAGGTCGGGGAGGGGCGGGGCGGGAAGATCAGGCGGTTGCCGGAGAGGGTGGGCAGGGCGAAGGCGACGACGCGCTCGTCGCGCGGCCCTGCGGGGGCCGATCACCCGAAAGGTCAGGTTCCGGCTGTGGACCGCCCGGGGGCCGCGCGGCGCAGGTCGAACAGCTCCGAGGGCGAGATCGGCATCTTGTCGATCCTGATCCCCTCCGCGTCCTCGATCGCCGAGGCGATCACCGCCGAGACCGGGATGACCCCCGCCTCCCCCGCCCCCTTGATGCCCAGGGGGTTGAGCGGTGACGGGGTCTCCAGGTGAGCGGTCTCGACGAGGGGCACCTCGGTGGCGTACGGCATCAGGAAGTCCATGAACGAGGCGTTCAGCAGCTGGCCGTGGCCGTCGTAGACCATCTTCTCGTACAGCGCGCCGCCGACGCCCTGGGCGACCCCGCCGTGGATCTGCCCCTCGACGATCATCGGATTGATCAGGTTGCCGCAGTCGTGCACGACCGCGTAGCGCAGGATGCGGATCTCGGCGGTCAGCGGGTCGGTCTCCACGATCGCCGCGTGCATGCCGGAGGCGAAGGTCGAGCGGATCGGCGAATAGTAGTCGCGCCCCTCAAGGCCCGGCTCCTCCCCCTCGGCCACCGGCGGCCGGTCGAAGGACGAGGCGCCCGCGAACTGGGTCGCCCTGGCCGCCTCGGCGTCGAAGGCGTAGCGCAGCGGGTTGGACAGCACCGCCACCGTCGCCAGCGGGATCGCGCTGCCGGGGGCGCCGACCACCCGCACCTCCCCGTCGACGATCTCCAGGTCGCGGGGGTCGGCCTCCAGCGCCTCGGCGGCGATCCGCAGCGCCTTCTCCCTGACCTTCCTGCAGGCCAGGGCGATCGCGTTGCCGCTCATCACCGCGGCCCGCGAGGCGAAGGTGCCGACCGCGTAGCCGAACCTGCGGGTGTCGCCGGTGACCACCGAGACCCGTTCCAGCGGTACGCCCAGCTCGGCCGCGGCGATCTGGGCGAACACCGTCTCGTGGCCCTGGCCCTGGGAGGTGAGCCCGGTGGAGACGTGCACCCGGCCGTCGGAGGTGACCTGGACGTGCCCGCCCTCGTATGGGCCGACGCCGGTGCCCTCGACGTAGCAGCCGATCCCGATCCCGATCGCGCGTCCCTCGGCGGCGGCGCGGGCCTTCAGCCCGGGGAAGTCGTCCCAGCCGATCAGCTCCTTGAGCAGCCGCAGCGACTCGGGGTAGTCACCGCTGTCGTAGATCAGCGGCCGGCCGTCCTGGAAGATCAGCCCCTGGTCGTAGGGGAACTCGTCGGGCTGGATGAAGTTGGCCGCGCGCACCGCGGCGCGGTCGGCCCCCAGGTGCTCGGCGATGTGGTCCATGGTCCGCTCCATGCAGAAGACCGCCTGCGGGCGGCCCGCCCCCCGGTACGGGGTGACCTGCACGGTGTTGGTGTAGATCGAGGAGAACTCGACCCGGTAGGCGCCGATCCGGTACGGGCCGAGAAGCTGGGTGGAGGTGATGATCGGCACGATGATCCCGTACGGCGTGTAGGCGCCGTGGTCGTGCAGGATCTCGACGTCCAGGCCCAGAATCCTGCCCTCGTCGTCGAAACCGACCCGGACCGACTGCACCTGGGCGCGCTCGTGCGCGGAGGAGACGAAGTGCTCGCGCCGGTCCTCGGTCCACTTGACCTCCTGGCCGAGCGTGATCGCCGCCCACGGGACCAGGATCTCCTCCGGCCACGGGTGCACGATCTTCACCCCGAAACCGCCGCCCACATCCGGGGCGACCACCTCGACCTTCGGCAGCGGCAGGCCGAGCTTGGCCGCGATGGCCATCCGGACGCTGGTGGAGGTCTGGGTGCTGGAGTGGACGCGCAGCGAGCGGTCGTCGGCGTCCCAGCGGGCGTGCACGCCGCGCCCCTCCAGCGGCATGGACGCGCTGCGCTCGATGTCGAGCCGGAAGGCCAGCGTGTGCGGCGCGGCGTCGATGGCCTCGCGCGCGCCGAGCCCGGCGGCCGAGGGCACCTCCTGGACCAGGTGCGCGCCGACGTTGCCCGGCACGTCGGCGTGCACGAGCTGGGCGGACTGCGCGGCCTCCTCCACCCCGACCACCGGCTTGAGGATCTCGTAGTCGACCTCGATGAGCGCGCAGGCGTCCTCGGCGAGGTAGCGGTCGCGGGCGACGACCATCACCACGGGCTCGCCGACGTGCCTGACGATCTCGCGGGCCAGCGGGTACGCGGTGCGGCCGTGGGTCAGCGCCGGATGCGGGATGAGCAGCGGCAGCGGCTCGGCGAGCGCGCCCGGCAGGTCCTCCCAGGTGTAGATCGCCACCAGCCCGTCGACCTCGATGGCGGCCGAGACGTCGATGTCGCGGATCCGGGCGTGGGCGTGCGGGGAGCGGACGAACGCCGCCTGCAGCGCCCCCGGCGCCAGGTCGTCGAGGTAGAGGCCGCGCCCGGTCAGCAACCGGGGGTCCTCGCGCCGTTGGACCGGCTCGCCGAACAGTTTCGTGGTCATGATCGCCTCACCGGGACGTGTCTCCTGCCTCGCCCGCCCGCGGATCCTCCGGGACCGCCCGGGAATCTCCCGCGCCCGCTCAAGGTTCCTCCGCCATGATCTCGGCCGCGCGGTGGACGGACTTGACGATGTTCTGGTAGCCCGTGCACCGGCACAGGTTGCCGGAGATGCCCTCCAGTACCTCCTCGTCGCTCGGCGCCGGATTGTCCCGCAGCAGCGCGGTCACCGTGCACAGGAAGCCAGGCGTGCAGAAGCCGCACTGCAGGCCGTGGCACTCGGCGAAGGCCCGCTGCACCGGCGAGAGCGTGCCGTCCCGGTCGGCGAGCCCCTCCACCGTGGTGATGTCGCGCCCGTCCACGGTGACCGCGAACGTCAGGCAGGAGCGGACCGGCTCGCCGTCCAGCAGCACCGTGCAGCATCCGCAGACCCCGTGCTCGCATCCGACGTGCGTGCCGGTCAGGCCGAGGTCGTGCCGCAGGCAGTCGGACAGCAGCCGCCGCGCCGGGACCGAGGCCTGCCTGACCACCCCGTTGACGGTCAGCGTGATCTCATGCACCTACGGCCTCCCTGGCGGCGTCACGGAGTGCCTGCTCGGTGAGCACTCCGGCGAGATGCCGCCGGTAGGCGGCGGTCGCGTGGATGTCTGCCTCCGGCTCGATCCGGTCCTGCACGGCGCGGGCCGCCGAGGCCCAGTCCGCCGAGTCCGGCGGCCGGTGGCCGACGGCCGCGGTGACGTCGACGAGCACCGGGACGGGGCCGAGGCTCACGCAGGCCACCGTGGCCGAGGTGATCCTCAGATCGTCGTCCAGTGCGACCAGTGCCGCGATCCCGGCCAGGGCGTAGTCGCCGTGCCGCCGGGCGACCTCACGGAACGCGGTGCCCGAGCGCGGGGGCGGGGCGGGGAAGAACGCGGAGACGGCCAGTTCCCCCGGATTCATCGCCGACTCCAGGGGGCCGGTGAAGAAGTCCTCGGCCGCCACGTCCCTGACGGCGTCCGGCCGGGCCAGCCGTACCGATCCCTTGAGCAGGGCGAGGACGGCCGGCAGTTCGGCGGCGGGGTCGGCGTGGGCCAGGCTGCCGACCACGGTGCCCCGGTTGCGGATCACCGGGTGGGCCACCAGCCGGAGCGCCTGGCGCAGCAGCGGCTGCGCCGCGGCGACCTCCTCGGAGCGTTCCACCTGGGCGTGCCTGGCCAGGGCGCCGACCCTGACACCGCCCGGCTCGACATCGACGGTCGCCAGTTCGGCCAGCCGGTTGATGTCTACCAGGTGCGCGGGGGCGACCAGCCGCATGTTCAGCAGCGGGATCAGGCTCTGCCCCCCGGCGAGCACCTTGCCGTGCTCCCCGGCCCCGGCGAGGGCGTCGAGCGCCTCGCCGAGGGAACGGGGGGCGTGGTATTCGAAGGGGGGTGGTTTCACCCGGTGACCTCTCGTTGCGGCTCGGACACCTCTGCCGGACCGGCGCCGCCCCGTCCGGAGATGACCCGGAGCAGGTGGTAACCCACCACCACCACGATGGTGCCGAGGGCGATGCCCTCCAGCGTGAAGTCCGAGCTGATCATATGCTTGACCGGGCCGATCGCGAGGATGATTCCCGCCCCGATCGGGACGAGGTTGACGGGGTCCGCGAAGTCGACCCGGTTCTCGATCCAGATCTTCGCGCCGAGCAGGCCGATCATGCCGTACAGGATGACGGTGATGCCGCCGAGCACACCGCCCGGCGTGGCCGCGACCAGCGCGCCGAACTTCGGGCAGAGGCCGAACAGGATCGCGATGACGGCGGCGATGTAGTAGGCGGCCGTGGAGTAGACGCGGGTGGCGGCCATCACGCCGATGTTCTCGGCGTAGGTGGTGGTCGGGGAGCCGCCGAAGGTGCTGGCCACGACCGTGGCGGCGCCGTCTGCGATGACCGCCCGGCCCATGTACGGGTCGACGTCGGTCCTGGTCATCTCGCCGACGGCCTTGACGTGGCCGACGTTCTCGGCGACCAGCGCGATCACGGCGGGCAGCACCAGCAGCACGGCGGAGAACTTGAAGTCGGGGAAGTGCATGCTCGGCAGGCCGATCCAGTCGGCCGCCGCCACGTCTTTGAAGCTCACCCTGGGGTGCGTGTCGACCGCGCCGGTGACCGCGTTGAAGGCGGTGATGTTGCCGAATACCTTGTCGGCCGCCCAGGAGAGGACGAAGCCGATGATCAGGCCGAGCAGGATGCCGATCCTGCCGATGAAGCCCTTGAAGAGCACGATGGCGACGAAGGTGACGATCATCGTGATCAGCGCCATCCACTGGTCCTGCGGCCAGTAGACGTCGGCGACGACGGGCGCCAGGCCGAAGCCGATCAGCATGACGACGGCGCCGGTGACGACCGGCGGGAAGACCCGGTTGATGACCTGCACGCCGAGGAAGTGGACGGCCACGCCTACGAGCGCGAGTACCAGTCCGGCGACGAGGATGGCGCCGGTGACGATGGCGTCGGCGGCGGGTGTGTCGTCACCGCCCACGAGTGCCCGGATGGCGAGCACGCCGCCCACGAACGAGGCGCTGGTCCCGAGGTAGCTGGGGACCTTTCCCTTCACGATGAGCAGGAACATGATCGTTCCGACGCCGGAGAACATGATGGCGACATTGGGATCGAGTCCCATCAGCAGGGGGAAGACGAACGTGGCGCCGAACATCGCCACGACGTGCTGCGCCCCGAACCCGAGCATCCGCGGCCAGGACAGCCGCTCGTCGGGTCTGACCACCTCTCCCGGGGCGAGTGTCCGGCCGTCGCCGTGTTTCGTCCAACCTGCAACCATCGAGCCCCACCTTTCACCGGGCCGTCGGTCGGTGGCCACCCCGCGGGCATCCCTCCGGCGAGTCCCTTACTACCGTTGCGGGCACATTAGGACCGAGTCCATGCGCGGACATCGTCATGATCTGCCAAATCTAAACGGCCGACCGGTGAATGCCTCGCGCACCACCAGCGAGAACGCCCGGTGAAGGGCACGGGAGACGGCGAAAGATATAGGTATGTGACATAACCGGCAGCGCGGGCGGCCCTTCGCAGCCCGGAAGGACGGCCGCAGGCAGGCGGACGGAGTGTCGCGGAGCCGGGCGAGGCCGCTGCCGGGATCAGGCTCCGGCGGCGACCACCCGAATCTCGAAGCCGTCGCCGGTCACCACCTGGCCGTTGCGGATCTTGCAGGTCTTGCGCAGTTCGACCTCCCCGTCCACCAGCACGTTGCCGTCGGCGATGAAGTGCTTGGCCTGGCCGCCCGTCTCGGTGACACCGCAGTACTTGAGCAGGTCACAGAGCGGGATGTAGTCGGTCTCCAGCTCGAAGGTCTCGTTCACGCCGAACAGCTTAGGTCCCGCGCGCTCCCAGGGCGCGGAGCACCGGTCTCAGATCCCCCTCATCCGCAGGACGTGCAGGGCCAGGGTGAGGTTCAGCCGCAGGTGGGCGTCCTCGGTGAAGCCGCCCAGCATGCGCTCCAGCTTGCCGATCCGGTAGCGCAGCGTGTTGTAGTGGAAGTGCAGTCTGCGTGCCGTCTCGGCCACGTTGAGGTTGGTCTCCAGCAGCACCTGCAGGGTGCGGCGCAGGTCGGCGTTCTCGGCGTCGTCGTCGGAGGCGAGCGAGCCGAGCGTCTCACGGACGAAGGCGTGCAGCTCGGCGGTGTCGTTGACCAGGGAGAGCAGCCGGTAGACGCCGAGCTGGTCGAAGTGCGCGACCGCGCCGTTGCCGTGGAGCTGGCGGCCCACCCGCGCGGCCTTCAGCGCCTGCCCGTACGCCTCGGGCAGCGCCTCGGCGCCGACGGCGGTACGGCTGGCACCGGTGGAGAAGGTGGCGGGCAGGCACTCGGCGAAGGCCGCGGCGGCGTCCTTGGCCAGGCGATCCGCGTCGACCGCCGCGTCCACGATGGTGACGACCTCGTGGGAGAAGCCCGCCACCGCACCGCGCGCGTCGTGGCGGCGCATCGCACCGGTCCAGCAGGTGACCAGCCGGTCCTGGGCGGCGCGCTCGTCACCCTCCGGGTCGAGCTCGGCCACCAGCACGGTGACCGGGCGCTGCAGGTCCCACCCGAAGGCCCTGGCCCGGGAGGAGACCCGCTCGGAACCTCCCGCCCTGCCGGTGAGCACGTCGCGCAGGAAGTCGGCGCGGTACTTGCTCTCGACGGCGTTGACCGCCTCCTGCCGGGTCACCACCAGCGCGGCGACCGTAGCGGCACGTTCCAGAATGCCGACATCGCTGTCACCGATCGAGCCGACGGCGCCGCAGGCGACGATCCTGCCGTGGTGGTGGCCGCCCGCCACCACCGGCACCGAGGTGTGGCGGGAGTCGGGGGCGCCGCGCAGCGCGGCCACGTGCTCGGCGGGTCCGGCCGAGGCCAGCACGTGGCCCGTCCCGTCCAGCACCGCCACGCCCACGTCGAGCAGCCCCGCCACCTCGGCCGTCACCTCGCGCAGCCCGCCCCCGGCGAGCACGACCTGGACCAGCGCCCGGTGCGCCTCCTCCGCCCTGGCCAGCACGACGGCCTGGCGGTTGAGGATGTCGGTCAGCACCTGGTTGAGGATGTCGTCGAAGCCGACGTCGTCGGGGAGCTGGATCAGCGGGAAGCCCAGCCGGTCGGCCTGCTCCACCATCTCCTCCGGCAGCTCGTCGAGGTAGCGGCCGAGCTTGATGGCCAGCGCGGCCAGACCGCGCTCGTCGAGGTCGGCCACCAGCCTGCCGAGCGACTGGGGGGTGTTGCGCAGCGGGTAGCCGGTGGTGAGCAGCAGCTCGTGCGGCTTGACCCAGGCCAGGACGTCGGGCACCTCCATCACGTTGAGCCGCTGCACCACCCGGTCCAGGCCCCGCTCTCCCGCGATCAGCCGGGCTCCCGCCAGTGTCGAGACGCCGAGGACCTCGCCGACGGCGACTCCGTGAATGATCGTTCCGGTGCTCGCCGGCCGTACGGGAGGTTCCATGAGGCGATTGTGACCGATAGACCCGTCTGTCAGGAAGAGCCAACCTTTGGGCTGACTGTTGGCACCTTTATCCGTACGGCCTGCGTCCACGCCCGTTCTACCGTACGGCTCAATGGATGGGGGGAGTCCGTGAGCGAGCGAACCGCTGGAGAGAGCACCTTCACACCCACGGGGCCTGCCGAGGAGCGCTCATGAGCGTTGGAACGCGTCCAAAGGCGCGACGCGTACACGTGCGGACACATGGGACCGGTGCGGCCAGCACCACTCTGCGCCAGGTGCTTGAGGCGCCCCGCCGCCCGGCGCGGGTGCTGGCGGCCTTCCCCGCCGGCGTCTACCTTGAGATACGCACCGAGCTGGAACCACAGGTCATCGCGGTGGTGACCGGGCAGGCCACCCGCCTGCCCAACGCCATGGTGGTCAGCGACCCGATGCCTCAGGTCGCGGTGGGGGACGAGGCGTGCGTCGGCGACGGCTCGATCGACGTCGGGCGGCTCAGCCTGCGGGCCCACCGCTGGTGGAACCCGGCCCCGCCGCTCGGCACCGTGAAGGTGGCGGAGCTGGTCCGCTCGCTGCCCGCGATGGCCGGGCTGTGCGAGCGCTCTTCGAGGCGTTCGGGGCTGGAGGGCAACGGTGCCGCCGATCTGCTGGCCCAGGGGTGCGCCGAGGGCTCGCTGCTGAAAAGCGTCGTGGCCGCCGAGCAGCTAATCGGTCTGGGCCCCGGGCTCACGCCGAGCGGTGACGACGTGCTCGCGGGGCTGCTGGTCGCGCTGCGCCACCTGGGCGGCGCGACGGGGGCCGATCGTGCCGTCTGGCTGGCCGACTGGCTGGCCGCCGCCGTCACCTTCGACGTACGGGGCAGGACCACCCCCATATCGGCGGCGCTGTTGCACTGTGCCGCCAAGGGCGAGGCCAGCGGCGAGGTCCTGGCCGTGCTGCGGGGCCTGGCGGGGCGGCAGTCCCTGGAGTCGGCGCTCCACCGCCTGCTCCAGCTGGGCCACACCTCGGGGGCCGACCTGGCGTGGGGGCTGCGCATCGGGCTCGCGGCGGTGATCGATCTGGAAGGCAGGGGCAATTGAGCACTGATGTGGTCCGGGTGCGCACCGGGGTCTACCACGACTCCGTGAGCCTGATGCGGGTCAGCCGGACGGCGACCGCGCTTCCCGGTGTGGAGGTCGCGGTGGTGGCGATGGCCACGGAACTCAACCTCGGGATCGCCGCCGAGCTGGGTTTCGACCTCCCCGAGGCCGGCCCCGCCGACCTGCTGATCGCGCTGCGCGGCGGCGGGGCGGACACTCTGGAGGCCGCCCTCGCGGAACTGGACGGGTTGCTGGCGGGACTCTCCGCCATGCCGGCCGGCGGCGCCGCCGTCGAGCACCCCCCGCACACGGTCCGTGCCGCGGCCCGCGAGCGCGCCGCCACGCTGGCCCTGGTCTCGGTGCCCGGGCCGTACGCGTTCGCCGAGGCGCTGGACGCGGTCGAGGCCGGCCTGTCTGTGATGATCTTCAGCGACAACGTGCCGGTCGAACAGGAGGTACTGCTCAAGCGACGTGCCGCCGAGCTCGGCGTGCTGGTCATGGGTCCGGACTGTGGCACCGCGGTGATCGGCGGAGCCGGTCTCGGATTCGCGAACGTCCTGCGGCCGGGCCCGGTCGGTCTGGTGGCCGCCTCGGGGACCGGTGCGCAGCAGGTGGCCTGCCTGCTGGACCACGCGGGAGTGGGGATCTCCCACCTGCTGGGGGTGGGCGGCCGTGACCTGTCCGCGGACGTGGGCGGGCTGTCCACCCTGTGCGCCCTGGAGGCCCTCGACGCCGACCCCGCGACCGAGCTGATCGTCCTGATCTCCAAGCCTCCCGCACCCGAGGTCGCGCGGGCCGTCGCCGAGACCGTCGCGAAGCTCGGCACTCCGGTCGTGACCGCCCTGCTCGGCCCCGGCCAGGACGACCTGACCGCGGCGACCGAGACCGCTCTGCGCGCCCTCGGCGCCCCGGTCCCCGCCTGGCCGTCCTGGCCCGCCCCCGGCACGACGGGGGAGCACGCGGGAAGTCTGCGCGGCATCTACTCGGGTGGGACGCTCTGCGTGGAGGCGCGGCTGATCACCGGGAGCGGGGAGTTCACCGACTTCGGCGACGACGCCTACACGGTCGGCCGGGCCCACCCGATGATCGACCCGACGCTCCGCCTGGAGGCCCTGGCCGAGGTGCCGCCGGGCGAGGTCGTCCTGCTCGACGTGGTCCTCGGCCACGGTGCCGACCCCGATCCCGCCGCGAC
The DNA here is from genome assembly GCF_040678965.1 of Streptosporangium sp. NPDC049248. NCBI lineage: Bacteria > Bacillati > Actinomycetota > Actinomycetes > Streptosporangiales > Streptosporangiaceae > Streptosporangium > Streptosporangium sp. NPDC049248. The sequence continues at coordinate 138,385 of NZ_JBFAQY010000013.1, read as the reverse complement.
GCTCGCGCCGGCGATCACCGGGGCCGCCGCGCGAGGTGTCACGGTGATCGTCGCGCTGGTCGGTTCCGAGGGCGACCCGCAGGGGCTGAACGCGCAGGCCGAGGCCCTGAACGCGGCGGGCGCCGCGGTGTTCACCTCCAACGCCCAGGCCGCGGGACACGCCGCGGAGGTCGCCGCCGGGATCGCTCGTTGACCGCCGTCGGACGCCGGGGATCGGCCGCTCTCCCCCCGGCCGTCACCGCTCTTCGCTCAGGAGTTGACGCATGACGCTGACCATGCTTTCCGGCGAGCCGGAAGTGATCACGGTGGGGGCCGACCTGCTCGGCGAGGCGCTGGACTTCCAGGCCGTCCCTCGGACGCGGGTGGACTGGCGCCCGCCGATGCCCGGCACCGAGGCCGACCTGGCCCGGGTGCTGACCGACCCGCGCAGGGGCCGCGCCAACGAGACGGCCGTGGGCCGCCTGGTCTCCGCCCGGCCGCAGCTCGTCGGGGTGCGGCCCGCGCACGAGGTGCTCGACCTGCCGAAGGGCACGTTCCTGCACGCGGGGCCGCCGATCGAGTGGGAACGGGCGTCGGGTCCGATGCGGGGCGCGCTCATCGGGGCGATGCTGCTGGAAGGGCTGGCCGCCGACGCCGCCGACGCCGAGGAACGGCTGGCCCGCGGGCAGGCGCGGCTGGACTCCTGCCATCACCACCGGACCGTCGGGCCGATGGCGGGCGTGGTCACCTCGTCGATGTGGATGTTCGAGGTTCGTGACGCCGAGCACGGCGGTACCGCCTACTGCTCGCTCAACGAAGGGCTGGGCAAGGTGCTGCGCTACGGCGCGTACGGCCCGGAGGTGCTGAGGCGACTGCGCTGGATGGCCGAGGTGCTCGGCCCCGCGCTCCAGGCCACCCTGGAGCGGAGCGGCCCGCTGGACCTGCGGGCGCTGACCGCGCAGGCACTGCAGATGGGCGACGAACTGCACAACCGCAACCGTGCCGCCACCTCGCTGCTGGTCCGCGAACTGGCTCCCGAGGTGGCGGAGGCCGCTCCCGGCCACGCCGCCGAGGTGCTCCGCTTCATCAACGGCAACGACCACTTCTTCCTCAACGCGGGCATGGCCGCGTGCAAGGTCAGCGCGGACGCCGCGCGGAACGTCCCCGGCTCCACGATGGTCGTCGCGATGGCACGCAACGGCACGGACTTCGGGGTCCAGGTCTCCGGGCTGGGTGATCGCTGGTTCACCGGCCCCGCGGGCGTGCCGGACGGTCTCTACCTCGGCGCGTACGGTCCGGACGACGCCAATCCCGACATCGGCGACTCCACGATCACCGAGACGGCCGGCCTGGGAGGCTTCGCGATGGCCGCGGCCCCGGCGATCGTGCGGTTCGTCGGCGGTGACGTCTCGGACGCGATGGCGGCCACCCGCTCCATGTACGAGATCACTCTGGCCGAGCATCCCGCGTACCAGATCCCGGGGCTGGACTTCCGGGGCACGCCGGTCGGCGTCGATGTCACGCTGGTCGCCAGGACGGGCCTGCTGCCCACCGTGAACACCGGCATCGCCGGCCGGGTCGCGGGGACCGGACAGGTCGGCGCGGGTCTGGTCAGCCCGCCCGCCTCGGCTTTCACCACGGCGCTGGCCGCGCTGGCCGAGGCGGTCGATCATGGAAACGGATCGGTTTAGCGATCCGTTGGCTATTAGGAACGGGCGAAGCTGACAATTCACCCACTCGCCGGTAGCATTCGGCGACGTCAGGGCGCGGACACCGGCTCAGTGCTCCAAAGAACACCGATCACCGACAAATGCCGTCGCGCGCTTTCTCCGCAGGCCAACTTCCGTTACCGAATGACATCCCGATATCGTGTCCAGCCTTAACAAAAAGGGCTGGTTGTGGGGAACGGGGTACGATGACCGATCGCTTGCTCGGGAGAAACCCCCAGGGGCCTGAGGGGGGCGATTTCGCCGGAGCCACACCGGAGGGCCAGGGCAGGCTGGTGGGCAGGCGCTACCGCCTGGTGTCACCGGTGGGCCGTGGCGGGATGGGCATGGTGTGGCACGCCCACGACGTCCTGCTCGACCGGGACGTCGCGGTCAAGGAGCTGATCCTCCCCTACGGGCTCGACCACGCGGGCAAGCAGGGCGCGCACCGGCGGATGCTCCGCGAGGCCCGCTCGGCGGCCCGGCTCAGCCATCCAGGCATCGTCACGGTCCATGACGTCGTCGAGGAGGACGGCCGCCCCTGGATCGTGATGGAGCTGGTCCGCGCCTGGTCGCTTGAGCAGGCCGTACGGCAGAGCGGACCACTGCCGGTGGTCCAGGCCGCCGAGATCGGCATCCGGGTGCTCGACGCGCTCCGCCACGCCCACGCCGCCGGAATCATGCACCGCGACGTCAAACCCGGCAACGTGTTGCTGACCTCCGACCGAGTGGTGCTCACCGACTTCGGCATCGCCGCGATAGAGGGCGACGTCACGATCACCCAGACCGGCCTGCTGATGGGCTCCCCCGCCTACATCCCGCCGGAGCGGCTGTCCGGCCAGCAGGTCACTCAATCCTCCGACCTGTGGTCCTTCGGTGCCACGCTCTACGCGGCGGTCGAGGGCCGGCCCCCCTACGAGGGTCCTGACGCGGTGGCCGTGCTCGGCGCGATCCTCACCCAGGAACCCAACCGCCCCCAGCGGGCCGGCGCCCTGATCACCGTCATCGAGGGCCTGCTCCGCAAGAACCCCGCCGACCGGATGAGCGCCGCCCAGGTGTCGGACCTACTGGACCGGGTGCTGCGCAGCCACGGCTCCAGCACCCCGAACCGCACGCCCACTCCGTCGCCCTCGTCGATGCCGGTCCCCGGCGACTCCATTCCGATGCACCTGATGCCCCCGCTGGACGTGCCCTCGGGGCCGATGCCCTCCCGGATCATCGAGACGCCCTCCGGCCCGATCCGGGTGCCCTACGACCCGGCCGCCGACTCCTCGGGTGGCCACGCGCTCCCCTACGACGCACTCGCCGGCCCGAGCGGGGGCCACCGCGCGGACCTGCTCTCCCTCCCCGGGCACTCCTCGTCCCCCAGGACCCCGCAGAGCGGCGGGCACCAGCGCGGGTACGACGCACTGCGCATCCCGGCGACCGGACCTGACGGCAACCCGTTCGACGCGCTGACCAGCTTCTCCGGCGACCTCCCCGGCGTCCCGCCGTCCGCACCGCCGCGCGACGGGCGGGGCGGGGCCGCACTCTGGCCGATCCCGGGGCCCACCCCGGCCCCGCAGGAGCAGCCCACCTCCGACGCCGTACGGAACTCCCAGGCCCTGACCTCACCCGGCAGGGCCGGGACACGCGCGGGCACGCGCCGCGCCCCGGAGCGCGAGGGCGGCCGGTCGCGCGGCAGCGGCCCCGACAGCCGTCTGCTGATGCTCGGCGGGGGCGGCGTGCTGGCCATCGTGGTCGCCGGGCTCATCGTCTTCCTGCCCGGCGACGACTCCGGCACCGCGAACTCCACGGGCCCCTCGGCGGCGATCTCCGCACCCGCCGACCCGGGGACGTCCTCCGGGTCCGACGAGGAGATCCCCGACGGCTTCAAACTGGCGAGCGCCGCCGGGGTCTCCGGCGCGGTGCCGGGCGACTGGACCGTGAAGGCCGACTCCAAGGGAACCGTCACCTTCTCCGGGCCGAAGGGCGGCGGGCGGAACATCGTCGTCGTCGAGGTGCCGGTCGAGGACCCGGTGGCGGCACTCGGCAAGGCGAGCAAGAAGGGCCTGGACGAATACACCGAGGTAGGCGTGACGGTGGTGAACTATCGCAGCTGGAAGGCCGCGGACTGGGAGTACACCTACGTCCAGCCCAACGGCGTTCCGATGCACGGGCTGACACGCTACGTCGCCGTCAACGGCCAGACCGCCTACCAGATCACGTTCAGGGTGCAGGATCTCGACTGGGAGAAGAACTCGGAGATCCTGGGCACCTTCTTCGCCACCTTCACCTCCGCCGACTGAGCCCGCCCGCGAGACGGTCTCCCGGTCCGGTCACGAGTGATGGCAGACTTCACTCGTGACCGCCGATACCACGCCCCCCGACATCTCCGGTGCCCGCGGTGACGGCGGTGCGCGGATCGCCACGGTACAGCGGCGAACGCTCGCCGTCCTTTCCACCGCCCAGATCAGCGGCGGGATCGGGGTCGCCGTGGGACTCAGCTTCAGTTCGGTGACCGTGCAGGAGCTCTCCGGCTCCACGACGCTCAGCGGACTGGCCGGGACCGCGACGGTACTGGGCGCCGCGCTGCTGGCACTGCCCACCGCCAGATCGTCCGGCCGGGGTGGCCGGCGGGCCGGGCTCACCCTGGCCTACGGGTGCGCCCTGCTCGGCTGCCTGGTCTCGCTGCTCGCCGTCGCCATGGGTTCGTGGCCGCTGCTGCTGGCCGGGCTGGTGCTGTTCGGCGCGGCCAGCGCGGGCAACCTGGCCTCCCGCTACGCCGCGACCGACCTGTCGGCGCCGGGGCACTCGGCCCGGCACCTGTCGCTGGTGGTGTGGGCCACCACCATCGGGGCGGTCGCCGGCCCGAACCTGGCGGGACCCGCCGAGCGGTTCAGTGCCGGGCTCGGCCTGGCGGCGGGCAGCGGCCCGTTCGCCCTCGCCCTGCTGAGCTTCACGATCACCCTCGGCGTCATCCTCCTCGCCCTGCGCCCGGACCCCCTGCTCCTGGCCCGCTCCGCGTCCCCGCCCCCGGACGCCGCGTCGTCCGTCCCCGGAGAGCGTCCGGACGAGGGACGGCAGACCGCGACGCCTCACACCTCTGCCCCCTCGCCCCCGGCCACGGCCTCGCGACAGGGCAAAGGCACGTTCCGCGCCGCCTGGCGGGTACTGCGTGAGACACCCCTGGCGGGACGCGCGCTGGCCGCGATCGCGGTCAGCCACACCGCCATGGTGTCGATCATGTCGATGACCCCGGTCCACCTCGACCACGGCGGCTCGACGTACACGGTCATCGGCATCGTGATCAGCCTGCACATCGCGGGCATGTACGTGCTGTCCCCCGTGGTCGGCTGGCTGGCCGACCGGGCCGGGCGGACACCGGTGCTGGTGCTGGGCATGGGCCTGCTGCTGACCTCCGCCGTCCTCACGGGCGGGGCCGAGGCGCACGACGTCACGCGGATCAGCGCCGGGCTGGTACTGCTCGGCCTCGGCTGGTCCTGCGGGCTGATCTCCGGTTCGGCGATGCTCAGTGAGGCGGTGCCGCCGGCACACCGCACCGCCGTACAGGGTCTGTCGGACCTGCTGACGAACCTCTGCGGCGCGACCGGCACCGTGGTCGCCGGGGTGATCGTCGGCAGCCTGTCGTACGGCGTGCTCGGCGCGGCCGTCGCGGTCATGGTGACGATCACCGGCGCCTGGCTGGCCTTGAGCAGGCCCTGAGCAGGCGTTTCCAGTCGTTCTTCCACCGGCATGCCCGCCGGGCGGAGCTCACTTGGCGTCGGCGTAGCAGCGCACCGGGACCGCCTGCATCGGGAAGCGGACGGGAGTCGATCCGAACAGCAGCCGGCTCGCCTCCTCCGCCGCCCTGCCGACCGCCGCGACGACCTCGTCGGCCTGCTCGGCCGGGCAGTGCACCATCACCTCGTCGTGCTGGAAGAACACCAGCCTGGCCGGGTCGGGCAGCAGGCCGCGCAGCACCGCCATCAGCGCGAGCGCCCACTCGGCCGCGGTCGCCTGGACCACGAAATTTCTGGTGAACCGGCCGCGGTCGCGGGCCGCGCGGCCTCCCTCGGGACCCGAGACCAGCTTTCGCCAGCCGGCCGAGGGCGGCGGCGAGGTGCGGCCCAGCCAGGAACGGACCACCTTGCCCTCCTCCCCCGCGCGGGCGGCGTCCTCCACGAACTGGTAGGCGCGGGGAAAGCGCTGGCGCATCACGGCCAGCAACTTGGGCGCGTCTCCACTGGTGCCCCCGTACATCGCCGACAGCATGGCGATCTTGGCGTTGTCGCGCTCGCCACCGAACGCCTGTGCCAGCGCCTGGTAGAGGTCGATCTGCCCGGCCGCCCTGGCCAGGCCGCCGTCCCCGGCCATGGCGGCCAGCACCCGCGGTTCCAGCTGGGCCGCGTCGGCGACGACCAGTGTCCAGCCGTCGTCGGCCACGATGACCTTGCGCATCAGCTTGTGGATCTGCAGGGCGCCGCCGCCGTTGGTCGCCCAACGGCCCGTCACCACGCCGCCCACCACGTACTCCGGCCGGAAGCGGTGGCCTCGGACCCACTGGTCGGCCCAGGCCCAGCCGTGGAAGCTGTAGAACCTGGCCATCTCCTTGTAGGCGAGCAGGGGCGCGACACCGGGATGGTCGACCTGTCTGATGTCGTGGGCCCTGGTGGAGGAGACGGGCACGCCCGCCGCCTTGAACGCCCTGACGATCTGCTGCGGGGAGTCGGGGTTGAACGGGGTGCCGAAGGCCGCCGTCACCTGGTCGGCCAATGCCTGGAGCTTGGTCGGCCGCATGCCGTGCACCGGGCGCGGGCCGAGCAGGTCCGTCAGCAGTTCGTCGTGCACGTCCTCGCGCCAGGGCATGCCCTCGGCGGCCATCTCCGCGGCGATCAGCGCCCCGGCCGACTCCGCCGCGACCAGCAGCCGGAACCGCCGCGGGTCCGCGGTGGCCTCGACGCGCCGCAGTTGGTCGGCGTGGACCTCGGCGACCAGGTCCGCGTCGGGCGCCGGCGCCTCCTCCTCGAAAAGGGTGGCCTGTCGCGCCTGGGGTCCCTGGTGGTCGTCCGGCACGGGGAGCCCGTGCAGCCTGGCGTGGGCGGCCCTGGCCGAGCGGGGCTCGCCGAACCGTTCCTCGTGGGCCAGGAGCAGGCTCTCGGTCAGCGCCAGGTCGTGGCAGCGCGCCAGCCGCACGCCGGCGGCGAGCAACGCGGGGTAGACCTCCCGCGTGTCGGCCCAGACCCAGCGTGGCCGCCGGGCCTCCAACTCGCGGACCGCCGAGACCAGATCGGCGACGGCCACGGCGGACTCGCCGTCCACGCGCAGCACGCCCCCACCGCCGGGAGTGGCCGCGACTGACACGTTCATACGCCAACAGTGCCACGCCGATACGACATTCCGGCCGGGTCAGACGAGCGGTATGACGATCTCGTCCTCGAGCGGGGGCTCGATCTCCTGCGGCAGGCAGCCGGTGGCGGCGAAGCAGCGGATCCGTAAGACCTCGGGCGTCACCGAGACATGCAGGAAGCTCTTGAAGAACGGCGGGGTGTCCCAGTCCGACAGCTCCGACAGGTAGCGGTGGAACACCCTGCCGACCGGAAGCCGGAACGGCATCGGCCAGCCGCCGAGTATCCGGGCCGCCCATCTCATCCGCCGGGTGATCGGCACGGCCGGGATGTCCCGCACCGGGGTGTTGCCGATCTGCCGGGACATCAGCGCCGCGCTCTCGTCCGGCGTGAGGTAGAGCCACCGCATGCGCAGCCGGTCGCTGTAGAGCCTGCTGTAGAAGGACAACGAGTCACCGCGGAGCGGGTAGCACCGGTAGTCGTCCTCGTGCAGGCCGCCGACGGTGACCCTGGGGGTGGTGTGGGTGGCGTGCATGAAGGCCCCCGAGCCGCCCGCCACGATGTACTGGATGGTCCGCTCCCCGACCCTGATCGGGAAGCGCTGGTAGTTGTGCACGTCGCCGCCTATCGCCGCGACGTAGTTGTGCGCGGGGTCGGTGACGATGTCGTCGATGGTGCCGCCCCCGGCCAGCTTCGACGGTTTGTAGTCGTTGCGGGTGTAGATGGGCTTTCCGGTGATCAGCACCTTGGGCCTGGGGTCGCGGGAGACCTCGCGCAGCCAGTCGGCCTGCTCGGCGTCGATGTCGCCGCGTATCCCGGTGTCCACGCCGACGATGAGCAGCCCGGGGGTCTCCATCGCCCAGTAGGGGGCCGGCTGCGCGGCCTGCTGCTCGGGCTTCGACCGCCGCTCGCGCGCCCTGGCCAGCCTGGCCTCGTCGATCTTCTCGGGCCTGCGCCAGAGCAGGCCGCGCAGCCCGGAGGGCGACGGCTTGAACCCCTCGCCCTCCGCCTCCAGCGACGGGGCGTCACAGAAGACGCGCATGAAGCCGCCGAGCCCGTCGTACCAGTCGTGGTTGCCGGGGATCGCGTAGATCGGCGCCCGGTAGTCCTGGTAGGGGCGGAAGAACTTGTCCTCGTACTCGTTCCCCGAACCCGTGGGATAGATCACGTCACTGGCGACGACCGCGAAGGCGGTGTCCTCGCCGATCCTGAGCATGCCCGGCACCACGGCGTACTGCGAGGAGTCGCCCTCCCCGGTGTCACCGAGGACCAGGAAGGAGAACTCGGGACCGACGTCCATCGGGATGCGGAAGGAGGGGTCGGCGCCCCGGGCCCGCTGGGACGCCACCCAGCGCGCCCGTACCTGCCCCGACGGGTCTCCGAACAGGGCCGCGAGGACCTCGTTCCTGGAGCGCCAGACCGTACGCACGTCGAGCCAGGAGAAGGGCTCCCGGCTGGGCAGCAGGTCCTCGAAGGTCCCCCTGCGCGTGCAGGACCAGCCCGCACCCTCCTTGGACACCCGGGAGGAGACCTCACGCCCGCGCTGCGCCGCCCGTCCGACATCGACCATGACCATATCTTGGCAATGATCTTAAGGAGTCGCACCCGAATCACCGTCAACAAAGGAGGGCGATCCATACCCGAAGCGGATGAGGACGGGCCCGCCGTCCGGGTCCCGGGTGAGGAACGATCAGGCGATTCCCCCTTGCCGCCGGGACCCCACGGGGAGCGGGTCGTCCCCGCGCCGATCTCTGGAATACAGTTCCACCGTGTACGCCTACTGGGAGACCGTTCCGACCAGGTGGAAGGACAACGACGTCTACGGCCACGTCAACAACGCCGTCCACTACTCGATGATGGACACCGTGGTCAACACCTGGCTGATCAGGAGCGCGGGTCTGGACATCCACGACGGCGACGCCATCGGCCTGTGCGTCGAGTCGCACTGCGTCTACAGGGCCTCGGTCTCCTTTCCCGAACCCGTCCGGGTCGGGCTGCGGATCGGGCACCTGGGCCGTTCCAGCGTCCGCTACGAGCTCGGGCTGTTTCGCGCGGACGGCGAGACGGTCGTGGCCGAGGGCCACTTCGTCCACGTGTTCGTCGACCGGGAGACCCGGCGGCCCACCGGAATCCCCGGGCCGCTCCGCGAGGCCATGGAGAAGCTGGTGGTCGCCGGTTGACCTCGTTCCCGCCCCCGCCGGAAGGCGGAAGGCGGAAGGCGGAAAACGAGAGACCCGCCGGTAAACGGGTCCCAAAGGAGCAGGCCTCAGGAGACGGACTTCTCCGGGGCGACCAGGACACCCGGATTGAGGATGCCCCCGGGGTCGAGCCGGTCCTTGATCCCGCGCAGGATCTCCACACCCAGGTCGCCGATCTCGAACGCGTGGGCCTCCCGGTGGTCGCGGCCGACGCCGTGGTGGTGCGAGATGGTGCCTCCGGCCGTGACGATCGCCTCGTTGACCGACCGCTTGGCCGCCTCCCACTGCCCGACGGGGTCGTCGGCCTGCGCCGTGACGACCGTGAAGTAGAGAGAGGCGCCGGTGCCGTACACGTGGGAGATGTGACACATCACCAGTGGTGAGCCGAGCGAGGCGTGCAGCGAGAGCCGCACGGCCTCGTACAGGCGGGGCAGGTTGGACCAGAATCCGGCGGTCTCCAGCGTCTCGACGGTCGCCCCGGCGGCGAGCAGCGAGTCGCGCAGGTAGGGCGCGGAGTAGCGCCCGTGGGCCCACGACTCGCCGGGGCCGGGACCGAGGTAGACGCCGCCGAGCCCGGACGCCACGGCGGCGACCCGTTCCCTCAGGGCGGGCACCTCCGAGAAGCCCTCGTACCCGGCGATGGCCAGGCAGCCCGCGCCGGCGGACGGGGCGCCGATCTCACTCGGCCTGGCCAGCCCGATCATCGTCTCGGTCTCGTCGGACAGGCGCAGCACCGTGGGCACGGCGCCCTCCTGGACCAGGCGCCGCAGCGCGGCCGAGCCCGCCGCGAACGACTCGAACCGCCATCCCTCGTAGACGCGCTCGGCGGGCGCCGGCCGGACGCGGAGTCTCAGGGAGGTGATCACGCCGAAGGCCCCCTCCGATCCGAGGATCACCTGGCGCAGGTCGGGCCCGGCGGCCGAGGCGGGCGCCCGGCCCAGGTCGAGGGTGCCCCGCGGAGTCGCCACGGTCATGCCGACGACCATGTCGTCGAAGCGGCCGTAGCCGGCCGAGGCCTGGCCGCTGGAGCGGGCGGCGGCGAAACCGCCCAGCGTGGCGTACTCGAACGACTGCGGGAAGTGTCCTAGGGTGAGCCCGTGCCCAGCCAGAAGCTGCTCGGCCTGCGGGGCGCGCAGCCCCGGTTCCATCTCGGCGACCATCGACTCGCGGTCGACGGCGACCAGCCGGTTCAGCCGGGCCAGATCCAGCGCGACGACACCGGCGAAGCCCTGCCTGGACGCGACCAGGCCGCCGACCACGGAGGTGCCGCCGCCGAAGGGGACCACCGCGACCCGGTGCGCGGCACAGGTCGCCAGCACCGCCAGCACCTCCTCGTGGGAGCCGGGCAGCACCACGGCGTCGGGCGCGTCGGAGCCGTCTCCGGCGCGCATGCGCAGCAGGTCGGGGGTGGACTTGCCGCGGGTGTGCCGGATGCGGGCGTCGTCGTCGAAGCGCACGTGGTCGGCGCCGACGACACCGCGCAACTCGGTGAGAACCAGCGGTGACAGGGCCACGGCGGGCAGGCGCACCTCGCCGAAGTCGGCGGCCCGGCCCCGAGGCGGGCGCACGCCCAGCACCTCGTGGAGCAGCTTGCGAATCGGTTCCGGCAGGTCGGCGGCCTTGGCGGGATCCCCCCAGCCGGACCAGAGCATGGGTTCCGCGGCACTCGTCGGTTTTTCCACCCCTACACTGTGACATATGACGTCCATCCGTCACAACGCGGCCGCGGAGAGCGGCGACCAGATCCTCGACGCCGCCCGCGAGGTGGTCCTCGCGGTGGGGGTGCGGCGAGCCACGCTCACCGACGTGGCACGCCGGGCCGGGGTGTCACGCATGACGATCTACCGCCACTGGCCCGACATGCGCACTCTCGTCGCCGACCTGATGACTCGCGAGTGGGTGCGCGTGGCCGGCCGGTTCGCCACCGAGGACCCGGTCACCGCGGCGGTGGCGGTGGTGCGGGCGCTGCGCGACCATCCGCTCTGGCGGAAGATCGTCGAGGTCGACCCCGAGCTGCTCCTGCCTTACCTGCTGGATCGCCGGGGCTCAAGCCATGAGGCCATGCTGGGCCTCGTCGAGTCGGCGATCACCGCAGGGCAGGACCTCGGCACCGTGCGCCCCGGTGACGCGGTGAGGCTGGCCAGGGGCGTGCTGCTGACGGCCCAGTCGTTCCTGCTCTCCGGCCCCACCATGCTGAACCCGCTCACCAGGGACGATCTGGACGCCGAGCTCGCCACGCTCCTGGAAAGGTACCTAAGACGGTGAAATCCTCTCTCAATGCCGCCCGCCGCGCCCGCGAGCTCGCCGAGGTCCGCGACCTCGTGGTGGACGTGCTGGTGGTGGGGCTGGGCGCGACCGGTGCCGGGGCGGCGCTCGACGCGGCCTCCCGAGGTCTCTCCGTGGCCGCGATCGACGCCCACGACCTGGCGTTCGGTACCTCCAGGTGGAGTTCCAAGATGATCCATGGCGGGCTCCGCTATCTGGCCAGAGGACAGGTCGGGGTGGCCTACGAGAGCGCGGTGGAGCGTGGTCACCTGCTCGGGCGTACCGCACCGCATCTGGTCAGGGCGCAGCCCTACCTGCTGCCGCTGGTCCCCGCGGTCTCCCGCCGCCAGGCGGCGCTGGTGATGACCGGGTACCGGCTCGGCGAGGGGCTGCGGATCGCGGCGCACACGCCCCGCCACCTCCTTCCCGGCCCCTTGCGCATCTCCGCCGAGCAGGCGCTCGCCCTCGCCTCCCCGCTGGGTTCGCGCGGGCTGCGCGGCGCTCTGCTGTCGTGGGACGGGCGGCTGACCGACGACGCCCGCCTGGTGGTCTCCGTGGCCAGGACCGCCGCCCGCTGGGGGGCTAGGGTGCTGACGCGCTGCCGGGCGCTGGAGGTGTCCGGCGAGGGCGCGCTGGTCCGCGACGAACTCGGCGGGGACACTTTCACGATCCGGGCCAGAACGGTGGTCAACGCCACCGGGGTATGGGCCGCCGGGCTTCACCCGGACATCCGGATGCGCCCCTCACGCGGCACCCATCTGGTGCTGCGACCCGAGACGCTGCCGGGTCTGGCCGCGGGGCTGCACATCCCGATCCCCGGCGCGAGCAACCGGTTCGCGCTGGTGCTCCCCCAGCCCGACGGACGGATCTACGTCGGCCTCACCGACGAGCCGGTGGACGGTCCCGTCCCGGATGTCCCACAGGCGCCGGAGGAGGACGTGACCTTCCTGCTCACCGTCCTGAACTCCGTGCTCGAGGAGCCGGTACGGCGTGAGGACGTCGCGGGCACCTACGCGGGGCTGCGGCCGCTGCTCGCCGCCGGCGGCCACACCGCCGACCTGTCCAGGAAGCACGCGCTACTGGCCACGCCGGACGGGATGGTGACGGTGGTGGGCGGCAAACTGACCACGTATCGGCGGATGGCCGAGGACGCGGTCGACCGGGCCGTGTCGCTCGGCGGGCTCAGCGCGGGCCGGAGCCGCACCGCGAGCCTGCCCCTCGTCGGGGCCGTCCGGCCGGAGGGCGGCGGCAAGGGCACGGACCGGCTCCTGGAGCGGTACGGGAGCGAGGCGGGCGCCGTGCGGGCGCTGATGGCCCGCGAGCCCTGGCTGGCCGAGGCCGGTCCGACCGGGGTCACGGGGGCCGAGCTCGTCTGGGCGGTCAGGCACGAGGGCGCCCTGGACGTGGACGACCTCCTCGACCGGCGGACCAGGATCGGCCTCGTCCCCTCCGACCGCGAGGCCGCCCTCCCGCTGGCGCGCGCGGCACTGGCCTACTGACACCACTGACACCACTGACACCACTGGCGCACTTTTACCCGCCTATGATCTTTTTCCCCCTGCGCCACCCTGATTCGATCGTTAGGTTAGTCTTGCCTAACTCGGAGCAAGGAGAGAGTGTGATCACGGGCGGTGGCGTGAGCATGGCGGACATGGCGACCAGGGGATGCGAGCACCCCCGGGGGTGCCATACCGGCGAACTGCCCGTCCACGCCAGCGCGACCGTCGGGGCCCGCTTCTGGCTGCTGATCGAACACTCCGGCCCCTGGGCCTCCCACCTCGAGGACTGCAAACTTCCTGAGGGCGTTCACACTCTTATCAAACGGGCCACGCGGCTCGGCATCCGGCCCCAGCTGATTCGCCGCCCGGGTCGCAGAAACCCCGTGGAAACCGGCATTCACGTCATGGTCGCCGACTCCACCGCCGTCGAGCCGTGGATCGCCGAAGGCATCTTCGCAGGTCCAGACGATCTTGACCTTGACAGCGTGGTGGCCGGAGTGGTCCCGGAGTCCTGCATACTTGTGAGTGAGCCGGTTTTTCTGGTCTGCACGCATGCCAAGCGCAACGCGTGCTGCGCCCGCATTGGACTACCCCTAGCTCGGTCCCTGGCAAAATCATTGCCGGACACAGTATGGGAAACATCACATGTTGGCGGCGATCGATACGCCGCCAACCTCGTGTGCTTGCCACACGGGCTTTACTACGGCAGCATGTCTCAGGCTGCTGCGATCGCGGCAGCCGACGCGTACCGGTCCGGCGAGATCATTCTTGACCGTTTCCGGGGACGCGCAGGCATCCCTGAGCCACTGCAGGCCGCTGAGCATTTCATCCGCATTCATACGGGTGAACTCTCGGTTGGCGGAGTGGCCGTGGAATCCTCCAGGTCGGACGGCGCCGTCACCGAGGCATTTGTGCGCGGTAGCGGCGCTCGTTTTCGGGTAGTGGTTGAACCCATGACGCTGACAACGCCATGTGGTACGGCTTGCGCCGATACGATCACTACCTACCGGCTGGTAGCGCTGGACAGGCTGACCCCTGTGCTGTACGCCACGTCCGCGCTGACCTGACTTGAGGGAACATCACGGCCAATCCAGGCGTTGGATCCAGGGACGCCACAAGCGTCCAAATGCGGCATCAACCAGAAATACCTCTCAACTATAAGGTGGTTTTCTCATGTCTCAGGTACGTCGGCAGACCGCCCGGCCTCGGCCCAGCTGGGGATGGCAGGATGACGCCGCGTGCCGGGGCGAGGACCTCGTGCTCTTCTTCGGTCCCGACGGTGAGCGTCAGCCCGAGCGTGACATTCGCGAACGTAAGGCCAAGGCGATCTGCGCCCAGTGCCCTGTTCGCGCCGAGTGCCTGGACTACGCGCTGTCCCGTCCGGAGAAGTACGGCACCTGGGGCGGTCTGAACGAGGACGAGCGCGCCTCCGAGCGTCGCCGTCGTATGCGCCGCGCCGCCAGCGCCGGCATCAGTGCCGTCGCCTGAGCAGTACCTCCACCCGGCTTCCCCTCACGTGTGATCTCGCGCACCCCCTGCGAGATCACACGTTGTCGTGTCGGGCCCCGCACGTGCGGCGTCTGGAGCAGACCACCGCACGGCGGGCATTTCCCCTTTACGGCCTGCTGCGGCCCGGCTTCCGCATCTCCTTGTGGATGATCTTCCACTTGTTCTGCAGTTCCTTGCGGAGTCGCGCGTCACTCCTGGAGGCCATCCAGGCGGCCTCCCTCTGCAGCTTGTTCCAGCTCTCCAGCCGCCGCTCGGGAAGCGTGCCGTCCTCGATCGCGGCGAGCACCGCGCAGCCCGGCTCGCTGTCGTGGCCGCAGTCGCCGAATCTGCACCGCTCGGCGAGTTCCTCCAGGTCGGAGAAGACCATGTCCACGCCCTCGCCCATGTCGTACAGGCCGATGCGGCGGATACCGGGCGTATCGATGATCAGTCCGCCTTTCGCCAGCGGGATGAGCTCGCGGTGCACGGTGGTGTGACGCCCCCGGCCGTCGCCGGCCCTGACGTGCTGGGTCTCCATGACGTCCGCCCCGGCCAGGGCGTTGACGAGCGTGGACTTGCCCGCACCGGAGGCGCCGAGCACCACCGCGGTACGCGTGCCCTGAAGGTATTCGCGGACGATGCCGACCCCCTCCCCGGTGACCGAGCAGACCGGGTGCACGTCCACCCCCGGCGCCGCCGTGGCCACCTCCCTCAGCAGGAAGTCGAGCCCCTCGCCGATCAGATCGGACTTGGTGACGAGCACCACGGGACGGCCACCGCTCTCCCAGGCGAGCGCGAGCAGCCGCTCGATCCTGCCCAGATCGGCGGTGTCGGTGGCGTGCAGCGCGGGTTCGGCGACGAAGACGACATCGACGTTGGCGGCAAGCACCTGCCCCTGTGAGTCACCTGAGAGCCCGCCCCTGGAGACCCTGCCGACACCGCCGCGCACGAACGCGGTGCGCCGGGGCAGGAGCGCCTCCAGCTCGAAGCGGCCCTCGGACAGCCGGCGGAGCCCGACCCAGTCACCGACGCAGGGCAGTGCCACGGGATCGGCGGCGGCTTCGCGCCGCACTCGGGCACCGTAGTCGGCCCGGAGATGGCCGACGGCGGACAGCACCTCGGCGGCACCGCGATCGACGCGGGACACCCGGGCGGGAGTCAGACCGGCGGGGAGTTCGGCGGCGAAGAAGTCGTTCCAGCCGAGCGCGGTGAGAGCGGCGGATGAAGAGATGATTGGCGAAGACAACGTGGGTACACCCTTTTGAAAGGTCGGGTGCCCCGTCACGAATCGGCTAGGCGGGCACCCGAAGGTTGGTGGATGGCATGATCATCAGAACAACCCGCATGATCTCCACCTCCTCGTGGCTCACGACCGCCCGTCTCTCGGACGACGTCTTCCGGAGAACCATAGCGCAGCCCCTCCCGTCCGGCGCAAACCCATTTCGGCCGTAGCCCGGGAACGCGTCGGGGCCCCGGGACGCGTGACGTCCCGGGGCCCCGACGGATCCGGCCCTCGAAGATCTGTTCAGCCTCGCCGGCAGGGCCCCGGGCGCGCCCCAGGCCCTGCCGGCGAGGGCCCGGTCACAGGCCCGGTGCCGGGAAGTGGGAGGTGAGCTCCCTGACCTCGCCGTGGACTCGGGTGATGACGTGCTTGGCCTCGTCCTCGTCCTTGGCCAGGGCGGTGACGACCTGGTCGATCCAGGCGCCGATCTGCCGCATCTCGGCGACACCCATGCCACGGCTGGTCACGCCCGCGGTGCCGATGCGGATACCCGACGGGTCGAACGGCTTGCGCGTGTCGAACGGCACGGTGTTGTAGTTGGTCTCCAGACCCGCCTTGTCCAGAGCCTGGGCGGCGGGCTTGCCGCCGATGCCCTTGGGGGTCAGGTCGAACAGGATGAGGTGGTTGTCGGTGCCACCGGAGACCAGGTCGAAGCCGCGGCCGCTGAGCTCTTCGGCCAGCGCCTTGGCGTTCAGGACGACCTGGCGGGCGTAGTCCTTGAAGTCGTCGGTCGCCGCTTCCTTCAGCGCCACCGCGATGGCCGCGGTGGTGTGGTTGTGCGGGCCGCCCTGCAGGCCGGGGAAGACCGCCTTGTTGAGGGCGGTGGCGTGCTCGTCGGAGGTGGCCATGAGCATGGCGCCCCTGGGCCCGCGCAGGGTCTTGTGGGTGGTGGTGGAGATGACGTCCGCGTAACCGACCGGGGACGGGTGGGCGCCACCGGCCACCAGGCCCGCGATGTGCGCGATGTCCGCGGCGAGCACGGCACCGACCTCGCGGGCGATCTCGGCGAAGGCCGGGAAGTCGATGGTGCGCGGGATCGCGGTACCGCCGCAGAAGATCACCTTGGGTCGCTCACGGAGGGCGATCTCGCGCACCTCGTCCATGTCGACGCGGCCGGTGTCCTTGCGAACCCCGTAGCGGACCGGGTTGAACCACTTGCCGGTGGCCGAGACCGACCAGCCGTGGGTCAGGTGGCCGCCGAAGGGCAGGCCCATGCCCATCACGGTCTCGCCCGGCTTCAGGAAGGCCAGGTAGATCGCGAGGTTGGCGGGCGAGCCCGAATAGGGCTGGACGTTGGCGTGGTTCACCCCGAACAGGGACTTGGCCCTGTCGATGGCGATGGTCTCGATCTGGTCGATGACCTGCTGACCCTCGTAGTAGCGCTTGCCGGGGTAGCCCTCGGAGTACTTGTTGGTGAGGACGGTGCCGGTGGCCTCAAGGACGGCCTTGGAGACGTAGTTCTCCGAAGCGATCAGCTTGACGGTGTCGGCCTGCCGCCGCTCCTCGGCCTTGATGAGTTCGGCGATCTGCGGATCCACACTGGAAAGAGCACTCATGCGCCTTCACTCCCCTGTCATCGTCGACATCGCGTGAAGACCCAGGCGCTCGGCCTTCTCGCCCTTCAGCTCCCCGGTGGTCTCTCCCACCCTATGCGCCAGTCGCCGCATAGACGATAGCGGACTAACCCATGCGGCTGGCGCGACCTGCGCCGTCGACCGGCCAGAGCCGGTCGACCTCGGCGTTGAGCGTGGCCCCGATGAGCACGGCCAGCGCGGTGATGTAGAGCCAGAGCAGTACGGCGATGGGCGCGGCGAGCGAGCCGTAGATGGAGACCGGGGAGAACCAGGCGGCGAGCACCGCGCGCAGCACCGCGGCGCAGACGATCCAGATGACGAGGGCGAGCACCGCTCCGGGCAGCTCCCGCCACCAGCGCGTGCGTACGGGCACGCTCACGTGGTAGAGCAGGGTAAGGAAGATCACCGAGCCGATGACGACCACCGGCCAGTAGAGGACGTCGACCAGCGGGGCGTAGTCGGTCGGCAGGGCGCCGCGCAGCGCGACGGGTCCCAGAACGAGCACGGGCATCACCACCAGCCCGATCAGCAGGCCCGCGAGATAGAACCCGAAGGACATCAGGCGGGTGCGGATGATGCCCCGCTCCTCGCCGAGGCCGTAGGCGACCGAGATCAGGTCGACGTAGACGAACAGCGCCCGCGAGCCCGACCAGAGCGCGAGCAGAAAGCCCAGGGAGATCAGCGAGACCTGGTTCTCGGGCTTCAACACGTCCTCGATGAGCGGGGTGACGACGGTGTCGACGGCGTTGTCCGTGAAGAGCAGGTGGGCCTGCTGGTCGATCCAGTCGCTGACGTTCTTGACGGTCTCGGGGCCGAACACCCGGGTCAGCTGGCCGAGCACGCCGATCAGGCCGAGCATGAACGGCGGCAGCGACAGCAGCGCGAAGAAGGCCGCCTCCCCCGCCAGGCCGGTGACCCGGTAGGTGACGCCCGCGTTCGTGGTGGCGGTGACCAGCGCCCACAGGTCGGTTCCGCGAATCCACGCGAGCATCGCCAGCAGCCGGGTCCAGACATCCGTGCCGCGGATCCACCCGAGACCCGTGTGCAGCCATGTCCCGGGCCCGCGCGAAGGGCTCCGCTCGGGTTCGGGCCGCTGGGCCGGGGCATCAGTGGACGTCATGCCACACAACGGTATTCCTAGCCGTGCTTGATCACGAGCCAGGCGGGCAACGATCGAATCTCACCCGCCTGCCCGGGCTATCTGTGGTAAAACGCCTGGGCGTCGTCGCTGTCGACGATACGGGCGCCCAGCGGCAGCAGGGAGATGGGAATCAGCTTGAGGTTGGCGAGGCCCAGCGGGATTCCGATGATCGACAGGAAGAGCGGGATCGAGGTCAGCAGGTGCCCGATCGCCAGCCAGATCCCGGCCACGACGAACCAGATCACATTGCCGATGGTGGACATCACCCCCGCCTCGGGGTCGCGCACCACGGTCCGGCCGAAGGGCCACAGCGCGTAGGCGGCGATCCGGAACGACGCGATACCGAACGGGATCGTGATGATCAGCACACAGCAGACGATGCCCGCGAGGACATAGCCGATCGCCAACCAGATTCCCGCGAAGACCAACCAGATGACGTTCAACAAAGTCCGCATATTCACGAGCATGTCAGACAGTGCCTATGGCGACGCTAACGCGTCGCGGTTCGGCCGCTCTTACCCGGCTCCTTCCCTCGTCGACCGGGGCCGCTCGTTCCTCGCAACCCCGCTCTCCTCAGTCCAGTACCCGGCGCGGCCTCACGGGTGGTCCCTCCGCCGTGAGGGCGGACGCGTCCCTTACAAGGGGTCCTCGGTCCGGTTGGTGTGACCTTGTGTTCGGCTCTCTCCTTGGTCGAGGGGGGCTCTTCCCTTGCCCGGGGGGCCGGCGAAGGCCTGCGCGACCGCTGTCCAGGCCCTCGCGGTCTCACCGCGTACCAGCAGGGACGTGTCGGCGAGGTGGCGGCGCTGGACCACCAGGAGGCAGAAGTCGATCATGGTGCCGCGGACCAGGTCGGGGACGCCCGAGGGCCCGGCCGCCCACGACGATCCGTCGGGCATGGTCAGCTCCACCCGCACCGGCCGCGCCGGCGGCTTCAGGCCGCGCACCGCGAAGCCGTACGGCATGGCGCGTACCCCGAGCGTCGCCACGTGCCTGAGCCTGGTGGTCGGCACGCGCGTGACGCCGAGCGCGTCCGCCACGTCCTGCCCGTGAGCCCAGGTCTCCATCAGGCGCGCGGTGACGAAGGAGGCGACCGACATGTCGGGTCCGTACCAGGGCAGCCTGGCACCGGCGTCCAGCCGGGCGAAGGCCTCCAGACCGCGGGCCCTGGCCTCGCGGAACCAGTCGTGTATCTGGCCGGCGGCCAGGCTGCGCGAGGCGACCGCGAGCTCGTCCACCGCGGAGTCGCCGCGGGCCAGGAGGGCGGGCAGGGCGGCGCGGAAACCGTCGGGGTCGGTGGCGGAGACGGTGGCGGCGTCGTCGAACCAGGCGAGATGGCTGATCTGGTCGCGCACCATCCAGCCCTCGGCCGGAGTGGCCAGCTCCCACTCCTGCGCGCCGAGCCTTCCGATCATCGCGTCGAGTTCGGCCGTCTCGGCGCGCAGATCCGCCAGCAGTTCGTCCACCAGGCCCATGGCGCCTCCCTGTTCCGGCCAAGGCCAGGGTAACCGAGCGATGTTCTAGAGGGAACAGCGCAGAATGGAAGCATGATCTGCCAGGAGTGCAAGGCGCGGCGGCACGAGAAGTGCCGGGGTGGCTCGTGGTGCGACTGCCAGCACAAGCCCGCCGACAGGCCCAGGGAGCCGGCGCTGGGCTGGCCGCGCCAGGGGTGAACCGGGCCCGGATCTCGGCTTCGCGTCCAGATTGTGGACCCGACATTGGACATCCAGTGTCACCAAGGTATCGTCGGTGACATGCCAGCGGACCCATTGCTCGTCGTGCGACGCCACGTCGACCTTCTGCGTGTCCGCAGTGCCATCTGTTGTGACGTCCGTTAACCGTCGCCCTCTGCTGATTTCACCCAGCTCGGCCGCGTAACAGGCGTCCTCCTCTGAGTAATCGACCCCCGCACTCAACGACGAGGCGGGAGGTGCCGCCCGTGCGCGTCCGGAAATCATCCCATCGAGCCTCAAAAAGGACGCGCACATGACGACCCCGGCCCGGCCGGTCAACCGACACCACAAGCGCCCGCGTGGCGAAGGTCAGTGGGCTCTCGGTTACCGCGAACCGTTGAACAAGAACGAGGAGAACAAGAAGAACGATGACGGGCTCAACGTCCGTCAGCGGATCATCGACATCTACTCCAAGCGGGGCTTCGACTCCATCGACCCCTCCGACCTGCGTGGCCGGATGCGCTGGTTCGGTCTCTACACCCAGCGCAAGCCCGGGATCGACGGCGGCAAGACCGCGATCCTGGAGCCGGAGGAGCTCGACGACCGCTACTTCATGCTCCGGGTCAGGATCGACGGCGGCCGGCTCGACCTGGCGCAGCTGCGGGTCATCGCCGACATCTCCAACCTCTACGGCCGGGGCACCGCCGACGTCACCGACCGGCAGAACATCCAGCTCCACTGGATCGAGATCGAGGCCGTCCCCGACATCTGGGAGCGCCTGGAGTCGGTGGGCCTGTCCACCACGGAGGCCTGTGGCGACACCCCGCGCGTCATCCTGGGCTGCCCGCTGGCCGGGATCGACACCGACGAGGTCATCGACGGCTCCGCGCAGATCCAGGAGATCCACGACACCTACATCGGCGACCCCGCCTTCTCCAACCTGCCGCGCAAGTTCAAGGCGGCGGTGAGCGGGTGCCCGGCGCACTGCACCGTGCACGAGATCAACGACGTGGCGTTCGTGGGCGTCGTGAACGACAAGGGCGAGCGGGGCTTCGACCTCTGGGTGGGCGGCGGCCTGTCCACCAACCCGATGCTCGGCAAGCGGCTGGGGGTCTTCCTCACCCCCGAGCAGGTCGCCCCCGCCTACGGCGGCGTGATCGGCATCTTCCGCGACTACGGCTACCGCCGCCTGCGGCACCGGGCCCGGATCAAGTTCCTGATCAACGACTGGGGCGCGGAGAAGTTCAGGGAGATCCTGGAGACGGAGTACCTCGGCCACGCCCTGCCCGACGGCCCCGCGCCCGAGCAGCCGCGCGGCGGCCGCAGGGACCACGTGGGCGTCTTCCCGCAGAAGGACGGCAACTTCTACGTCGGCTTCGCGCCGAAGGTCGGCCGCCTGGACGGTGACAAGCTGCACCTGATCGCCGACATCGCCGAGCGGCACGGTTCCAACCGGGTGCACACCACCGTCGAGCAGAAGATGGTCATCCTCGACGTGGCCCCCGACCAGGTCGACAGCCTCGTCGCCGAGCTGGAGGCCGGCGACCTGCAGGTCAACCCCTCCACCTTCCGGCGCCAGACCATGGCGTGCACCGGGATCGAGTTCTGCAAGCTGGCCATCGTCGAGACCAAGGCCACCGCGGCCGACCTGATCGACGAGCTGGAACAGCGGCTGCCCGATTTCAAGAACCCGCTGACCATCAACGTCAACGGCTGCCCCAACTCCTGCGCGCGCATCCAGGTCGCCGACATCGGCCTGAAGGGCCAGCTCGTCGTCAACGACAAGGGCGAGCAGGTCGAGGGCTTCCAGGTGCACCTGGGCGGCTCGCTGGGTGTCAACCCGGGCTTCGGCCGCAAGGTCCGCGGCCTGAAGACCACCTCCGAGGAGCTTCCCGACTACGTGGAGCGGGTGCTGCGCAACTTCGAGGAGCAGAAGAAGGACGACGAGACCTTCTCCGACTGGGTGCAGCGCGCCGACGACGCGGACCTGAAATGAGCGAGCGAGCGGTTCCCTTCCACTGCCCATACTGCGGCGAGGAGGACCTGGAGCCCTACGAGGGCGACGGCGGCTGGTACTGCCGGTCGTGCGTACGTGCCTTCAAGTTGAAGTTTCTCGGAATCGGGGTGCGCTCGTGACGCGCGGCGAATCCGACGCGGTCCACGCGAGAGCCGGCGCGAGAGCCGGCGCGAGAGCCGACGATGCCCTCGCGAGCCGCACGGTCCAGACGGCGAGTTCCGGCGCGACGAGCGCACCGCTCCGCGGGGCGAATGAGGATTGGGTGAACGAGCGATGACACTGGTGGACATCGAGATCGGGTTACGGCAGCAGCGGAGCGCGTTCGAGCTGCAGGACATCGTCGAGTCGGCCTCCCGGTTCCTGGCGGACGCCTCGGCCCTGGAGATCATCCGCTGGGCGGCGGCGACCTTCGGCGACCGGCTCTGCCTGACCGCCTCCATGGCCGACGCCCTGCTGATCGACCTGGTCAGCCGGGTCAAGCCCGGCGTGGACGTGCTGTTCATCGACACCGGTTACCACTTCGCCGAGACGATCGGCACCCGTGACGCGGTCCAGCAGGTCTATGACGTGAACGTGATCAACGTGCAGCCGTCCCGGACCGTCGCGGAGCAGGAGCGCGACCTGGGGCCGCGCCTGTTCGGACGCAACCCCGACCTCTGCTGCTACCTGCGCAAGGTCGAGCCGCTCAATCGCGCGCTGGAGCCCTACCTGGCCTGGGTCTCCGGTATCCGTCGCGACGAGGCGGCCACCCGCTCCGGTGTCAAGGTCGTGGAGTGGGACGCCAAGCGCCAGATGGTCAAGATCAACCCGATCGCCGGCTGGTCACAGGACGACGTCGACAACTACATGGCCGACAACGGAGTGCTGATCAACCCGCTGCACTATGACAACTACCCCTCGATCGGCTGCGCCCCCTGCACCCGCCAGGTCGCTCCCGGGGAGGACCCGCGCAGCGGTCGCTGGGCCGGCATGGGCAAGACCGAGTGCGGGCTGCACGTATGACGTGGCGCTCCCCCGGCGCCGCTTCCGTGACACCGCTGATCGCGGTGGCGCACGGGTCCCGTGACCCGCGCGCCGCCGCGACCGTGGAGGACCTGCTCGACCTGGTACGGGACGCGCGCCCGGAACTCCCGGTGCGCACCGCCTACCTCGACCACGCCGCCCCGACGCTCCCCGCGGCGCTGTCGGGTCTGACCGAGGCGGTGGTGCTGCCGCTGCTGCTCACCGAGGCCTACCACAGCCGGGTCGACATCCCCGGCGCGCTGGCCGAGGCGACGGCCCGCCGGCCCCTGCTGCGCGTGCACGCGGGCGCCACCTTGGGCCCGCACCCGCTGCTGGTCACCGCGCTGGAGCGGCGCCTGGCCGAGGCGGGGGTGGAGCCCGGCGAGACGGGCACCGCCGTGGTGCTGGTCTCGGCCGGCTCCAGCGACCCGCGGGCCAACGCGACGATCGCCCGGATCGCCGGAGACTGGGCGACGCGGCGCGGCTGGCGGTCGGTGAGCGCCGCCTACGCCTCGGCCGCGGGTCCCACTCCGAAGGAGGCGGTGCTGCGCCTGCGGCGCTCCGGGGCCGCCAGGATCGTCGTCGCCCCCTACCTGCTGGCCCCCGGCCACTTCGCCGACAAGATCCGCCGTGAGACCCTGGCCGCGGGCGCCGACGTCGTCGCCGACGTGCTGGGCGCCGCCCCGGAGCTCGCGACGGTACTGCTGGAGCGCTACGACCGGGCCGCACACCGGCGAAGGGCGCTCGCCACCGCCTGATCCCGCCGGGTCAGGAGGGGTTCGGGGGCACGGTGGCCTCGCCCTCACAGCGCAGCAGGACCACCTTCCCGGTTCTCGGGTCAACCTGGCGCACATTGTCCCGGCAGGCCGGGAAGGCTATCCCCCTCACGCTGAGCGACCAGCTGAGCGGGAAGGGCTCGGCTCCGGCGAGCTCCTCCTCCCAGCCCTCGAAGTAGCCGTCCATCCCCTCGATCAGTTCGTTGACCGTCCTGCCCGCCCTGTCGACCTCGCCGGGCAGCACGACCGCGGACACGACCCGCTCACCGGCCGCCGGGCTCTCCGCGCCCCTGGCAGGCTCGTCGTTCCAGCTCTCCCACAGGACCTCCATGGTGAATCCGTCGGGACCGGTTCCGCAGAGCTGCCTTCTGGGAGGGCCGTCGTCGACCCAGACGATCGCCCGCCGCAGCGGCCCCGAGCAGTGGACCTTCACCGTCATCGGGCTGATCCCGGCTCCGATCCGGAATTCCTCACGGGTTCCACCTGTGTGGTAGCCGCGGGTCACGACCTCGCGCCCGGGGTAGGGCTCGCCAAACGGCTGTGACGTGGTCGGCATGTCGGCGGACGGCCGGGCCATGACTCCGGTCCAGACATCGGTGCCGTTCGCGGTGCCACCGCCGGGGAGGACGTTGAGTGCCACCGCCACGGTGAGGGCGGCCGCGGCCGCACCGGCCGCGCCCCAGCGGCGGCGCCTGATCGCGCGGACGCGCCGGTGGACGTCGGCGACGGCCACGCCCCTGTTGTGATCCTCACCCCTGTCTCCGGCCAGGATCTCGCGCAGTTCGGACTCGGTGATCGTCATCTCAGCTCCCCGTGGTGATCGCGGCGGCGGTCGCGGGATCGACCCGCAGTTTGCACAGTGCGCGGCTGGCCTGGCTGCGCACCGTCGGCACCGAGCAGCCGAGGATCTCGGCGATCTGCTGGTCGGGCAGGTCGGCGAAGTAACGCAGCACGATCACGGCCCGCTGCCTGCCGGGAAGCCCGGCCAGCATCTGCCTGACCGCCTCCCGGCCGGCCACCGCGTCCTCCGCGGCCTCGTCCGGCGTCTCGGGGAGGTCCGCGCTCGGCACCTCCCCCCGCCACCTGCGCCGCCACCAGCTGGCATGGGTGTTGGCCAGGATGCGGTAGACGTAGGGGTCCGGATCGTCGCCCACTCTCCGCCAGGCGAGCCACGCCTTGGCCAGGGCCGTCTGCAGCAGGTCCTCCGCCGTGCCCCAGTCGCGGCACAGCAGGTAGGCGGTCCGCAGCAGGCGGGCCGAGCACTGCTCCACGTAGCGCTCGAAGTCGGCCCGGTCTCGCATCGGGGGTCCTCCCTGCTCGGTGTTGTCACCGATCACTACGCTCCGGACGCCCCGAGACGTTGCACGCGTCCGGAAACTCACCCGCCGGGGCGCGGGAAGGGGTCCCGGACGGGGACAGAGGCGGCCGGGCGCACGGCCACGCGGCGCGGTGCGGCGGGCGGGCCCCAGAGTGGCGCTGAGTGGCGCTGAGTGGCGCTGAGTGGCGGCTGAGTGGCGCGGTCCGGGTACGGAGCGGCCCGAGGCGCGCTCGGTCGTGCCGCGGGCCGGGAGTGACCCGGCGCCGAGCGGCGCGGGGCAGATGAGAGGCCGCGCGGGTGGGGGGACGTCCGTCAGTGGCCGGGCAGCCTGGGCGGCCGGGGAGGGTGCGCTGAGCTCCAGGGCTGGGGGGGCGGGTGGATCTGGTGGCGGTGTGCCTCACCGGGCAGTTCGCCGCGCATCTGGTCCCACTGCTCCCGCCAGGCGGCCCACTTCTTCTTGAGGGGCTTGGCCCGCGAGTCTCCGACCACCTTGATGTCCCCCATGAGGACGTAGGCCTTGACCCGGACGATCGGCACGTTCGTGCCCGGGGGCGCCTCGATCACCTGGACCTTCTTGTCCCCCATGATGGCGATGCCGTCGAGCTCGACGTCCACGCCGTCCGGGACGATGATCTTCACATCGCCCATGATCGCGGTGGCCATGATGTCGACCACCCCGGTGCGGACCTCGGCCTGGCGCAGGTCCAGCACGACGTCGCCCATCACGGCGACGGCGCCGAGCGGCTTGTCGATCCGCCAGGTACCACGCCGCTTGGAGCTGCCCATCACCGCCACGAACCAGCGGCGCGCCGCGCCGCCCCGCTCGGCCTCGGCCGGAGGGTAGGCGGGGGCGGGCGCCGGGTGACCACCTGGCAGGTCCGCGGTGAGCACGGCCAGTTCGGCCTGGGTGAGGGCGGTGTAGGCCGCCTCGGTGCGCTCGGTCAGCTCACCGAGGGTCAGCCGTCCCTCGACGGAGGCGACCCGCAGCCATTCGACGGCGGCCTCCCGCTCGGCGTCCGAGACCCGCATTTCCCCAGGATCATTCATGACTCACAACATATCGCGAGTTGTCTGGATAGAGGATCCCCAGAAGGTAGGAAGCATGGTGCGTCCGCACCTGCCGACGCCCCCTCACCGGGCACCCCGTCCACCATACGGCGACGCGGGGCACCGTGCCGGGCGTCACGGCCGCTGCACGGCCTCCTCCCCGAGGCAGGCAATAGGATCCGTAGGCATGTACCGAGAACTCCTGGACGCGGTGACGGGTAACGACGCCGAGCGGGTCGAGCGGCTGCTGCAGAACGGGACGAGCGCCGACCCCGGCGGCGCGGAAGAGCCCACCGCCCTGTACCTGGCATCGGGCACGGGGCGCGTGGCCATCGTGCGCGCACTGCTGTCCCACGGAGCCGACCCCAACCGGATCAGCGGCGGACAGGACGCGGGGCTGCCCCTGTGCGCCGCCTCGGCCTGGGACCGCGTCGAGACCGTGGAGGCGCTGCTGGCCGCCGGGGCCGACGTGTCCGGGCGGGAGGCCGACGGGTGGACAGCCGTGCTCTGGGCCGCCGCCAACGGGCGGGCCGACGCCGTCCGTACGCTGCTCGCGGCCGGGGCGGACGCCGAGGACGCCAACGAGGGTGGCGACACCGCGCTCACCCTGGCCACCCGGCGCGGCGCCCTGGGCGTCGTGCGCACGCTGCTGGAGGCCGGCGCCGAGGCCGACCGGCCCGACGGCGACGGCGACACGCCGCTGTCCATCGCCTACGACTGGCTCGGCACCCAGTTGGAGAGCGCGCTTCTCGAGCAGCTCACCGAGCAGGCCCCCGAGGGCTCGCAGTTCGTCGTGGGCCGCAGCCGGGCCACGGACGGCACCGACCTGGTGACCGTCGCGGCGGCCGGCCCGGACGGGACCCGGGTGGCCGAGCTCACCTGCCAGCGCGGGCACGCGGCCGTCGCGACCCTGCTGGAGGACGCGACGGGCGAGCGGTTGCCCTTCGAGGAGATGGTCGAGCGGGCGATGCCCTACCGCGACATCGACGAGGAGGCCGAGACCTGGTGGACCGTGGCGAGCTCGCTGAGCCGGCGCGGCGACGGCGAGACCTTCGACGCGGCGGCGCGGCTGTGCGCAGCTGAGGATCCGCGCAAGCGGGAGTTCGCCGTCGACGTGCTCGCCGAGTTCGGCTTCACCGAGGACGAGAAGCCCTTCCTGGAGGAGACGCTGCCGATCCTGCGGCGGATGGCGGCCACCGAGGGCGACGAGCGGGTGCTGCGCTCGGTGCTCGGCGCGCTCGGTCACCACGCCGACCCGCGCGCCCTGCCCGAGGTGCTGGAGATCATCACCTCCGACGGCTGGACCCGCACCCAGGCCGACCCCGCCGCGCTGGCCGCCGTCCTGCCGTCCGGCCACGCCGAGGGGCTCGCGCTGCTCATCTCGATGACCGAGGACCCCGACGCGGAGGTACGCGACTGGGCGACCATGGGCCTGGCGGGTCTGGCGCAGGACAGTGAGCCGATCCGCGACGCGCTGGCCGCCAGGCTCGACGACGAGGATCTGAACACTGTCGCCGAGGCCACCCGCGGTCTTGCCACCCGGGGGGACGCCCGCGCCCAGCGGGGCGCCGACCGCGTGCTCGCCGAGAGCGACGAGGACGACGACTACGTCCGCGACCTGGTCAAGAACCTCTGAGCCACGAGCCGTGCGCGCGACTCCGCACGGCCGGTGCCGGGGCGGAGGACGCGTACGGCGGGAGACCGTTCCGGGAGACCATCCCCGCCAACTCCACGCGAAAGTCGGACATAGCGCCACAATCAAGTGCGCCAATACTCCGGAGGGATGTTGAGATAGGCACAGGAGCCGGCGACGGGCCGGATGAGTTCACCGGAGGCCCCACGTGACCCATGACGTCTTCAACCAGGCAGATCCGCTCACCGGGCACGACGTGTCCGCCGACGCCGCCCTCATGGACGGCGTGGACCGGGAGGGCGCGGGATGGGCCACGGGGGAACTGCGCAGGCTCGGTCTCCTCGCCGGTTCCGAGCAGGCCCAGGAGTGGGGACGGCTGGCGAACGAGCATCCGCCCGTGCTGCGCACCCATGACAGGTACGGGCGGCGGATCGACGAGGTGGAGTTCCACCCCGCCTGGCACGAGCTGATGACCGTCGCCGTCGGCAACGGCATGCACGCCACCCCGTGGACGAGCGCCAGGCCGGGCGCGCATGTGGCCCGCGCCGCCAAGTTCTATCTCTGGAGCCAGGTCGAGGCGGGGCACGGCTGCCCGATCTCGATGACCTACGCGTCGATCGCCGCGCTGCGCCACAGCCCGGTGCTCGCCGCCGAGTGGGAGCCGCTGCTGGCCTCGCGGAGCTACGACTTCGGGCTGCGCCCGCCGCTGGGCAAGCGCGGCGTGCTCGCCGGGATGGCGATGACCGAGAAGCAGGGCGGCTCGGACGTGCGGGCCGGCACCACCCGCGCCGAGCCGCTGAGCGACGGAAGCTACCTGCTGACCGGGCACAAGTGGTTCAACTCCGCCCCGATGTGCGACGTGTTCCTGGTTCTCGCCCAGGCCCCCGGCGGGCTGTCGTGCTTCCTGCTCCCCCGGATCCTGCCGGACGGCACCCGCAACGCCGTCCGGCTGATGCGGCTGAAGGACAAGCTGGGCAACCGGTCCAACGCCAGCGCCGAGGTGGAGTACCACGGCGCGACGGCCCATCTGGTGGGCGAGGAGGGCCGGGGCGTGCGGACCATCCTGGAGATGGTCAACATGACCCGGCTGGACTGCGTGATCGGCTCCGCGGCCGGCCTGCGGTACGGCGTCACGCAGGCGGTCCACCACGCCGGGCAGCGCGCCGCGTTCGGCAGGAAGCTCGCCGACCAGCCGCTGATGCGCAACGTGCTGGCCGACCTGTCCCTGGAGTCGGAGGCGGCGACCGTCCTGATGACGCGGCTGGCCGGCGCCACCGACCGGGCCATCGCCGGGGACCGGGCCGAGGCCGCGCTGCGCCGCACCGCGCTGGCCGTGAGCAAGTACTGGATCTGCAAGCGCGCTCCAATGCACGCGGCCGAGGCGCTGGAGTGCCTGGGCGGCAACGGCTACGTCGAGGAGTCGCAGATGCCCCGGCTGTTCCGCGAGTCGCCGCTCAACGGCATCTGGGAGGGCTCGGGGAACGTCGCGGCACTGGACGTGCTGCGCGCCCTGGGGCGCGAGCCCGAGGCGCAGGAGGCGTTCTTCGCCGAGGTCTCGCTCGCCTCCGGCGCCGACCGCCACCTGGACGCGGCCGTCGACCGGCTGCGCAAGTCCCTGGACGACACGACGGACATCGAGGCCCGCGCCCGGCGCGTCGCCGAGGACATGGCCCTGGTACTGCAGGGGTCGCTGCTCGTCCGGCTGGCGCCGACGGCCGTCGCCGACGCCTTCTGCGTCTCCCGGCTGTCCGGCGACGCGGGCCGCGCCTTCGGCACGCTTCCCCCCGGCCTGGACCTGGACGTCCTCGTCGAGCGCGCCTCCTACTGACCCGCCTCCGGCGTGCGTCGCGGGGCCGTTCGGGCATTGCCTCCGGGGAGGCGAGTAGGGTCGGTCCTGGTTGACTCTTCATGATCGAAAGGATGATCGCCATGGCGACGACACGTACCGCGACGACCCAGTGGAAGGGCTCGCTGATGGAGGGCGCGGGCAGCGTCTCCCTCGACTCCTCCGGGGTGGGCACGTTCGACGTGTCCTGGCCCTCGCGCGCCGAGCAGGCAAACGGCAAGACCTCTCCGGAGGAGCTCATCGCGGCCGCGCACTCCTCGTGCTTCTCGATGGCCCTGTCCCACGGGCTGGCCCAGGCGGGCACCCCGCCGCAGACCGTGGAGACCAAGGCCGACGTGACCTTCCAGCCGGGTGAGGGCATCACCGGGATCGTCATCTCGGTCCGCGCCCAGGTCGACGGCCTGACCGCCGAGCAGTTCCAGGAGGCGGCCGAGAAGGCCAAGGCGAACTGCCCGGTGAGCAAGGCCCTCACGGGCACCACGATCAGCCTCAACGCCGAGCTGCTGAGCTGATCGCGGCCGACCGCCCACGGTCGTGTCCGGTCACGACCCACCGGGCATGATCGGGCTGATCGCGGCCGGCCCGCTCACCGGGTGGTCACCGCCTGGTTGATCACCGCGTCCGCGTGACCACGCGTGCCCCACAGGGCACGCGTGGTCACGAAACGGCCACGGACCGCGTACGGACGACGCGCAGAGAGACTAGGACAAAGCTCCTCAACACCGCCATAAGGTGACAAGGGCGAGAACACCCTGCACAAGGGGGCCCGACCAGAGGAGAATAGGGTCACATGCGCGAAGTCTGGCCAGGAGAGTCCTATCCGCTTGGCGGCACCTGGGATGGTGTGGGCGCCAACTTCTCCCTGTTCTCCGAAGCCGCCGAACGAGTCGAGCTCTGTCTTTTCGAAGACGACGGGCACGAGGAGCGCGTCGAGCTGACCGAGGTCGACGGGTTCGTCTGGCACGGCTACCTCCCGGGGATCATGCCGGGACAGCGGTACGGCTACCGCGTCCACGGTCCCTACAACCCCTCCCAGGGGGACCGGTGCAACCCCTCCAAGCTGCTCCTCGATCCCTACGCCAAGGCCGTCGAGGGCGACCTGAGATGGAACGAGGCGCTCTTCTCCTACCGATTCACCGACCCCGGCAGCCGCAACGACACCGACACCGCCCCCTTCATGCCGAAGAACGTGGTGGTCAACCCGTTCTTCGAGTGGGGAAACGACAGGCCGCCCCGGACCCCGTACCACCAGACCGTGATCTACGAGGCGCATGTCCGCGGGCTCACCATGCGCCACCCCGCGGTGCCCGCAGAAAAGCGCGGCACCTACGCGGGACTGGGCCACCCCGCGGTCATCGACCACCTGCTGGGCCTGGGCGTCACCGCGGTGGAGCTGATGCCGGTGCACCAGTACGTGCCCGAGCACGCGATGGTCGCCAGGGGCCTGACCAACTACTGGGGTTACAACACGATCGCCTACCTGGCCCCGCACGCCGCCTACTCCGCCTCGGGCCAGCGCGGCGAGCAGGTGCAGGAGTTCAAGGCGATGGTACGGGCGCTGCACGAGGCGGGGATCGAGGTCATCCTCGACGTGGTCTACAACCACACCGCCGAGGGTGACCACATGGGGCCCACGCTGAGCTTCCGCGGCATCGACAACAGGGCGTACTACCGCCTGCACGACGGCGACCGGCGCTACTACCTCGACTACACCGGCTGCGGGAACTCCCTCAACGTCCGCTCGCCGCACGCCCTCCAGCTGATCATGGACTCGCTGCGCTACTGGGTCCTGGAGATGCACGTGGACGGCTTCAGGTTCGACCTGGCCTCCGCCCTCGCCCGCGAGCTGCACGACGTCGACCGGCTGAGCGCCTTCTTCGACCTGATCCAGCAGGACCCGGTGATCTCCCAGGTGAAACTGATCGCCGAACCGTGGGACGTGGGGCCCGGCGGCTACCAGGTCGGCAACTTCCCGCCGCTCTGGATGGAGTGGAACGGCAAGTACCGCGACAGCGTCCGCGACTTCTGGCGCGGCAGCGGGTCCGCGCTGCCCGAGTTCGCCTCCCGGCTGACCGGCTCCGCCGACCTCTACGCCACCTCGGGACGCCGCCCCGTGGCCTCCATCAACTTCGTCACCTGCCACGACGGGTTCACCCTGACCGATCTGGTCTCCTACGACCACAAGCACAACGAGGCCAACAAGGAGAACAACCGCGACGGCACCGACGACAACCGGTCGTGGAACTGCGGGGTCGAGGGCCCCGCGGAGGACCCGGAGATCGTGGGCCTGCGCAGGCGCCAGCGCCGCAACTTCCTGGTCACCCTGTTCATCTCCCAGGGCGTGCCGATGCTGCTGGCCGGTGACGAGTTCGGCCGGACCCAGGGCGGCAACAACAACGCCTACTGCCAGGACAACGAGATCTCCTGGGTCGACTGGTCACTGGCCTCCGAGGAGGCGGGCCTCCTCGACTTCGTCAGGAGCCTCTCCAGGCTGCGGCGCGAGCATCCCGTGTTCCAGCGGCGCCGTTTCTTCCACGGCCACAAGGCCGACGACGGCACCCGCGACATCGTCTGGCTCACCCCGGCGGGAGAGGAGATGTCGGCGAGCGACTGGCACACCGGCTACGCCAAGTCACTGGCCGTCTTCCTGAACGGCGACGCCATCACCGAGCCGGGCACCCGCGGCGAGCGGATCACGGACGACTCGTTCCTGCTCCTGATCAACGCCCACCACGAGGAGATGATCTTCACCCTCCCCGGGGCGAAGTACGGCAAGCGGTGGCGGCGGGTGCTGGACACCGCCGAGGAGGGGACGGAGCTCCTCTCGCCTTCGCAGGAGTCCTGGCCGGCCGAGAGCGTGGTGGAGGTGACCGCCCGCTCGGTGCAGATCCTGCACTGCGAGCGGGCGTAGGACCGGCCGCTCGCGGCCTTCAGGCCCCTGACGCGATCGCGGCGGTGAGCAGGACGAGCACGAACGTCGCCACACCGGCGGCGCCGTGCAGCACGACCGCCACCATGGGGAAGCGCTGCTCGGCGCCGCGGGCGTGGCGTCCGCCGCCCAGCCAGCGGGTGAACATGGTGAAGCCCAGCAGCGCGGAGAGCGCGAGGACTCCGAACGACAGCCAGGCGAAGGTCGGCTCCAGGGTGCGTACGTAAACGATCCAGCTGGCCAGGGCGGACACCGCCAGGGCCGGATGGGCGAAGATGAGCAGCGCGGGAAAGCGGGTGACCTTGGTCGCCTGCTGGCGGAGCCCTCCCCCGGAGAGCCACAGGTACAGCAGGTAGATCCCGACCATCGCGGTGATCAACCATGTCACGATCGTGACCAGCCCCACACAGCCCTCCCGTGTCTCCCGGAACGAATCATGTACCGGGAGCCGTCCCGAGTCACCCCAGCCCTCGGATCCAGTATCGAACGCTCCGGGAGAACTCACAGGTCGTTTCCATGCGAAGGTAGGAGAATGCGCCTCATTCACCCCGAGACCTCGGCCGAGGTCGACCTCGTCCGCGCCTATGCCTACCCGGCCGGTCCCTGCCTGCGGGTCAACATGGTCGCCAGCGCCGACGGCGGCACCTGGCTGCAGGGGCTGTCGGGCGGGCTGTCCGGCAGGGGCGACCGCCAGGTCTTCTGGACGTTGCGCGGGCTGGCCGACGTCGTCCTGGCCGGTGCGGCGACCGTGCGGGCCGAAGGGTACGGCCCGGCACGGCCCAGGCCGTCGTGGCAGGGGCTGCGCGAGGGCCGCCCGGCCGCCCCGCCGGTGGCGGTGATCACTCGCGGGCTCGACCTCGACCTGTCGGGCCCCCTGTTCACCGAGGCGGAACCGTACGCCCGGACCATCGTCATCACCTGCGAGGCCGCCCCCAAGGAGCGCCGCGAGGAGGCCGCCGGGCGCGCCGAGGTGATCGTGGCCGGGGGCGAGCGGGTGGATCCGGTGCTGGCGCTGGAGGCGCTCCGCGAGCGCGGCCTGAGCCGGGTGCTCTGCGAGGGCGGCCCGAAGACCAACGCCCAGCTGGCCGCCGCGGACCTGGTCGACGAGCTCTGTCTCACGGTGAGCCCGCTGCTGATCGGCGGGGACGCCGCCCGTGCCCTCGACGGCCCTCCCTCCCTCACCCACCTGCGCCTGGCCCACGTGCTGGAGGACGAGGGGTTTCTCTTCACCCGGTATGTCCGGCGAGACGAGAAGGCCGGAGCCCTCTAGCGCCGGAGGTCCCGGCGTTCCATGATTCGTGTGGACATACCGCTAGAGAAACGATATATCTCGACCATGGAACGATCATCCTCCTCCGGTGACGAATTGCGCGCCTCACTCGAGGCCCGCCGGGACCTCGGACCGGAATACGAAGACTCCCTCGTCGAGGGTTTCCTGGAGAAGATGGACCGGGAGATCGACAAGCGGGTGGACGACCGGCTCGCCGCCCGCAAGGAGAGCCCCGCGGTCCGTCCCTCCGTGGACGCCGGGCAGCGGCTGGCATTGGCGATCGTCTCCCTGGCGACCGGGATACCCGCGACGATCGGGCTGGCCTTCTCCGGCCTGGGCGACTCGATCCTCGCGTTCATCCTGGTGCTCGTGTGGGTCGGCATCATCAGCGTGAACATGTCTTTCGCCCTCGCACGGCGGCGCCAGGGCTGACCGTCCGCCTCCCGCTTCCACTTCCATGTCAAGCAAGCGTACGCTTGGGCAAGTTTCCGGTACGGCTGACGCGGGAGTGACGAGTGGACGAGTACCGCAATCTGATCGGCGGCCGCCTGGTGGCCGCGGCCGACGGCCGCACGCTGGACTCCGTCAACCCCGCCACCGGCGAGGTCTGGGCCCGCGTCCCGGCGAGCGGCAGGGCCGACGCGGAGGCCGCCGTCGCGGCGGCGCGCGCGGCCTTCCCCTCCTGGTCCGCCATGCCCGCACTCGGCCGGGCGCACTTCCTGCGCGGGGTGTCGGAGGTCTTCGCCCGGCACGCCGAGGAACTGGCCAGGATCGAGACCACGGACAACGGGCGCATCCTGCGGGACACCCTGAAGAAGGACCTGCCCGGCATGACCCACCTGTGGCAGATCGCCGCCGGGCAGGTGCTCGACGCGGTCAAGGGCGAGACGGTGATCCTCGGCCCGGACAGCCTGGGTCTCACCCGGCGCGAGCCGTACGGGGTGGCGCTCTGCGTCATCCCGTGGAACTCCCCCGTCTCGACGTTCTCCGCCAAGGCGGCCTACGCGCTGGCCGCGGGGAACACCGTGATCGTCAAGCCCGCCGAGCAGGCCTGCGCCTCGGTGCTGCGCCTGGGCGAGCTGCTGGCCGAGGTGCTCCCGCCCGGCGTGCTCAACATCGTCAGCGGCCTCGGCGAGGACGTCGGCGACCCGCTGGTCAGGCACCGCGGGGTCAACAAGATCAGCCTCACCGGCTCCACCCAGACCGGGCAGGCGATCACCCGGGCCTCGGCCGACCACCTCAAGCCGCTGACCTTCGAGCTGGGCGGCAAGTCACCGAACATCGTGTTCTCCGACGCCGACCTGGACGCCGCCGCCCAGGGGGTGACCGTCAACTCGGTCTACACCGGCAACGCCGGACAGGTCTGCGTGGCCGGGTCCCGCATCCTGATCCACCGGCCGGTCTGGGACGAGATGA
Organism: Streptosporangium sp. NPDC049248; assembly: GCF_040678965.1. Lineage (NCBI taxonomy): Bacteria > Bacillati > Actinomycetota > Actinomycetes > Streptosporangiales > Streptosporangiaceae > Streptosporangium > Streptosporangium sp. NPDC049248. The sequence goes on along the minus strand of NZ_JBFAQY010000013.1, from coordinate 103,002 downwards.
TCGGGCGGATCACCGCGATCGCCTCGCACGTCCGGCTGGGCGACCCGCTCGACATGGCCACCACGATGGGCCCGATCGTCTCGGCCGGGCAGTACGAGCGGGTCGCCTCCTACCTGGAGATCGCCGAGAAGGAGGGCGCCGAGCTGGTGTTCGGCGGCCAGACGGGGGCCGACGTGGTCCCGTCCATGCCCGGTGGCTACTGGGTGGCCCCCACCCTCTTCACCACCTCCGACAACGCGCTGCGCGTCTGCCAGGAAGAGATCTTCGGCCCGGTGGCCGTGGCCATCCCCTTCGACACCGAAGAGGAGGCTCTGACGATCTCCAACGACTCCCCCTACGGACTCGCCGCCGGCGTGTGGACCCGCGACCTCGGCCGCGCCCACAGGTTCGTCCGCGACCTGCAGAGCGGCACCGTCTGGGTCAACACCTTCCGCCAGATGCCCCCGGGACTGCCCTTCGGCGGCGTCAAGGACTCCGGGTACGGGCACGACGCCGTACTGGAGTACACCAGGGAGAAGGCCGCGATCATCCACATCTGACGGGCGAGCCCCGCCCTTTACCAGAAACCGAATATGGTTCTAGAGTCTGGGGCATGGGAATCGCGATCACCGAGGAGCACCTGGCGCTGGCCGTCTCCGTGCACGGCTTCGCCGGACGGAACATCACGGCGCGCGGCATGGACCACGAGCCGTTCCGCGCCGCGCTGGCCGCGCAGGGCCTGCTCGGGCTTCATCTGCCCGAGACGTGCGGAGGGCAGGGCGGCGGCCTGCGGGAGCTGGTGGTCGCCCTGGAGGCGCTCGGCGAGCACTGCACGCCGGGCTCCCACCTGCCCACGGTCCTGGCCTCGGCCGTCATCGCCCGCGCCGCCCCCGCGCCGTCCCCCCACCACGACCTGCTGCGCGCACTGGCGGACGGCACGCTGACCGCCGCGATCGCCCTGCCCGGCGGTGCCCGTACGGCCACGGCGAGCGCGGCGGACGCGACCGGACCGGCCGCCGTGACCGTGCTCGGCTCCGCGGATGCCGGGGTGTTCGTGGTCCCGCTTCCCGACGGCCGGTGGGCCGCGCTCGACCCCGGCGACTGCTCGGCCAAGGCGGCCGACGGCATCGACCTGACGCGGCCGCTGGCGGCGGTGACGGTGATGGTGACGGCCGTACCCCAGGAGCGTGTGCTGGGCGGTGTGACCTCCCGCCTCGTCTCGGACCTGGCCGCCGTCCTGCTCGGGGCGGAGGCCTGCGGCGTGGCGGCGTGGGCGGTGTCCACCGCCGCCGAGTACGCCCGGGTACGGGAGCAGTTCGGACGCCCGATCGGCCAGTTCCAGGGGGTGAAGCACAGGTGCGCGGCCATGCTCGTCGCCCTCGAACAGGCCCGCGCCGCCGTCTGGGACGCCGCGCGTGCCCTCGACGGGGCCGCTCTGGGGGCCGGTGTCGATCCGGAGGGCGAGGTCGCGCTGGCGGCGGGGGTGGCCGGGGTGCTCGCCGCGGACGCCGCCGTGCGGTGCGCGGCGGACACGATCCAGGTGCTGGGCGGCATCGGTTACACCTTCGAGCACGACGCCCACCTCTACTACCGCCGCGCGCTCTGCCTGCGGGCGCTGAGCGGCGACGCCGGGGAGTGGGCCGAGCGGGTGGCCAGGATGGCGGTGGCCGGAGCGCGGCGGCCGATGGAACCGGACCTGCCCGAGGAGGCCGAGGAACTGCGGCACCGGATCAGGGCGGAGGCCGCGTCACTGGCCGCCGAGGAGCGGGAGGTCAGGCACGGTCGCATCGCCTCCGAGGGGTGGATCATGCCGTACCTGCCCAGGCCGTGGGGGCGCGGAGCCTCCCCGCTGGAGCAGGTGGTCATCCACCAGGAGTTCAGGGATGTCAAGCGCCCCAATCTCGGCATCGCCGCCTGGGCGGTCCCCTCCATCGTCCGCCACGGCACCCCTGAACAGCAGGAACGCTTCCTGCCCGGCACGTTCACCCGCGAGATCACCTGGTGCCAGCTCTTCAGCGAACCCGGTGCGGGCTCCGACCTCGCCTCGCTGTCCACCAGGGCCGTGCGGGTGGAGGGCGGCTGGTCGCTGAACGGCCAGAAGATCTGGACCTCCCTCGCGCAGTGGGCGCAGTGGGGGATCTGCCTGGCCAGAACCGACCCGGACGCCCCCAAGCACGAGGGCATCACCTACTTCCTGGTCGACATGTCCTCCCCCGGCGTCACCGTCCGCCCGCTGAAGGAGATCAACGGCGACGAGATCTTCAACGAGGTCTTCCTGGACGACGTCTTCGTCCCCGACGACCTGGTCGTCGGCCAGGTCCACGCGGGCTGGCGGGTCGCCCGCGACACCCTTTCCCACGAGCGCGTCGCCCTGGGTGACTCCTGGGGGCCCGGCTCCCGGCACACCGACATGGTCGCCCTGATCGACACCCTGGGCGGGCCCGGGGCACTCCGCCCCTCCGCCCTGGAGGAGGCGGGCCGCCTGTGGGCGTCGGGGCAGGCCATCTCCGCCCTGGGCCTGCGCGTGACGCTCTCCCAGCTGGCCGGGAGCGACTCCGGTACCGCCTCCAGCGTCCGCAAGCTGCTGGGGATGCGCCACTCCCAGGCCGTGTCGGAGTTCTGCTGGTCCATCGCGCCGGACTCGCCGTACTGGAACCGCATGATCCTCGCCACCCGCGCCTTCACCATCGGTGGCGGCACCACGGAGGTCCAGCTCAACATCATCGCCGAGCGCGCGCTCGGCCTCCCCCGTGACCCCTGAGTCCGGGGCCGCCGTTCACCGGAAGCCGAGGGCAGGTCCGCCCCGGAGCCGCCACGGCGGCGGGACCGGGCACTCGACGGGGCGGACCTTGTGACCACCTGCCTCATGCCCACCGGGCCCAGGCGCTGGCGCGCCACCCGGACGGCGGCATTCCGGCCGGCCCGCGGAACGTGGGCGACCGGGCAGGTGATCTCACCCCTCAACGGGAAGGTGAATCACCCTCCACTCTTTTAAAGACGCCAAAACGGTCATCAAAGGATGCTTCGCCCGTCAAGATTTTTCCGAACGGGACCGTCCCGGGCCTTGCCCCGCCACACACCACGGCGACCGCATAGGCTGATGTGATGGACAAGGTGGTAAAGAGCGACGCCGAATGGCGCGTCCAGCTCTCTCCCGAGGAGTTCCGCGTGCTTCGCCAGGCCGGGACCGAGCGGCCCTTCACCGGGGAGTACGTCGACACCAAGACCGTGGGCGTCTACAGCTGCCGGGCCTGCGGCACCGAGCTGTTCCGGTCCGACACCAAGTTCGACAGCCACTGCGGCTGGCCGAGCTTCTACGAGCCGTCGAAGTCCGACGCGGTGACGCTGATCGAGGACCGCTCGATGGGCATGGTCCGCGTCGAGGTCCGGTGTGCGACCTGCGACTCGCATCTCGGCCACGTGTTCCACGGCGAGGGCTACGGCACGCCCACCGACGACCGCTACTGCATCAACTCCGTCTCGCTGAGGCTGGAGCCCGCCGAATAGACCTGCGCGTCGCGATCCGGCCGGTCCGCGACGCGCGGGGACAGCCACATCGGTCCATCCCGGAGGTTAGCGAGGCGCGGGAAGGGGCAGAGCGACCTCACGCAGTGTATTCACCTATCTCCGTAGCGTGTCTGCCCAAGGAGCCCCCGTGCATCTCCGCCACAAGTGGGAGATCGTTGAGACCATCGGCCGGGTGATCACCCAGCGCTGTTCGATCTGCGGCAGGACCAGGGTCCGGGTGACCCGGCCCGAGCACCGTGCGGACTACCGCTTCGGCTTGGGGTAGGTGACGCGGCAGTCGGGGTCGTCAGGGCCCAGCACGTTGGCCAGAACCGGGTTGCCGTTCTCGCCGAACTCGGCCTGGACGAAGACCACGGGGCTGGGCATGCCGAGCTCTCCGACGAGATAGTCGACACCCGCCTCGCACAGCTTGATCGCCTGCTTCGAGTTGTCCGCCGATTCCGGCAGGTCTGTATATATCCGTAGATAGCCACCGACCATCCGGATATCCCTGACCCGCTTGGTCACCTTGCGGATCTCGAAGTAGGCCAACGCCTTCTTGTCGGTGTGCTTGGAAGGCCCCGACGCCTCGGCCTCACCGGCCTTCTGACGCTTCTTTTCCGCCTTGGAGGACTTCGCGTCCTCCTTGCCCTTCCCGTCCAGCTCGGCGGCCACCACCGCGCCCGCCACGGGGTCCCCCTGCGGCACCGCGACGGGCGGGCCGCTGGAGACCGGCGCCTGAGCCACCCCGCTCCCCGGAGCCGTCTCCCCGGAAGACCACACCCCGCTCACCGCGAACGCCACCACCAGCGCGGCGGCGCCCACAGAGATCTCAGGAAGCCACGAGCGGGACTTCTTTCTCCGGCGTCCCCGAGTACGCCGCCTGGACCGTGCCAGACCTTCACCCCTTTTCACCCTCGGCCTCACATAGACCGGTGATCTCCCACGAGTATGACAAAGGCAAGGGATGGCAAAGAGACCCTGCGCGGGATTATTTTCGGCGGGCCGTCACAGCGGCCACATCCCTCATCTCACGGAACAGGGGTCCCGCCGCCGGAGACCGGACTCCGCGGCGACGGGTCCTCGGAGGCTACGGCAGCGCGGCGATCAGCTCGCTGGGCGGCTTGCGGACACCGGTGTAGAAGGGGATCTCCACCCGGGTGTGCCGCCGCGCCTCCGCGCCGCGCAGGGTGCGCATCAGGTCGACGATGCGGTGCAGTTCGTCGGCCTCGAACGCCAGCATCCACTCGTAGTCGTTCAGCGAGAAACAGGCCACCGTGTTGGCGCGCACGTCCGGATAGTCGCGAGCCATCCTGCCGTGCTCGGCGAGCATCCGGCGGCGGTCCGCGTCGTCCAGCAGGTACCACTCCAGGGAGCGCACGAACGGATAGACGCTCACGTACGCGCGGGGCTCCTCCTCGGCCAGGAAGGCCGGGATGTGCGACTTGTTGAACTCGGCCGGACGGTGCAGCGCCATGGCCGACCAGACCGGCTCGGACAGCCGCCCCAGGCCGGTACGGCGGAAGCGGGAGTAGGTCTCCTGCAGGTCCTCAGAGGTCGGAGCGTGCCACCAGAACATGAAGTCGGCGTCGGCGCGGAAACCCGCCACGTCGTACAGGCCGCGGGTGACCACGTCCTTGCGTTCCATCTGGGCCAGGAGCTCCTCGACCTCGTCGGCCATGCCCTCACGGTGCCCCGGGCAGCGCTCGCTCAGTTTGAAGACCGACCACATCGTGTAGCGGATCACCTGGTTCAGGTCTCGTGCCTTGGGCCGCGGGTTCCCGTCCGTCGTCCTCACCCCTTCGTCAGCGAATCGGTTCTGTCCTGCCATTCTCCCGTGGGGTCCAGGTGGTCGATAATCCGGGCTGCCGCAGTGCGGGCCGTGGAGACGCAGGCGGGGATGCCAAGGCCGTCGTAGGCTGCGCCGCACAGCGCCAGCCCCGGCGAAACGGCGGCGGCCGCCCGGATGCGCGCCACCCGGTCGAGGTGACCCACCTCGTACTGTGGCAGGCCACCGCCCCAGCGGGTCACCCGCGAGTCGCGAGGCAGCGCGCGCACGCCCATGACCTCGACCATCTCGGCCATCGCCAGCGCGACCAGCTCCGCGTCGTCGCGCTGAAGCACCGCCTCCTCGCCGAGCCTGCCGATCGAGCAGCGCAGCAGGACCAGGTTGGGGTCCGTCTCCGCCAGGTGCGGCCACTTGACCGAGCTGAACGTGGCGGCCTTGATCGGACGCCCGTCGACGGCCGGAACCAGGTAGCCGCTGCCGGACGGCGGCCGGGGAAACGCCTCCCGCGGATAGGCGAGGGTGACGACGGCCATGCTGGCGTACTCGATCCTGGCCAGCTCCGCGGCCGCCCGGGGCACCTCCTCCGCGAGCAGCCGGCTCGCCGCCGGGGCGGGAACGGCGATGATCACCGCGTCGGCCTCGATCGTCTCCGGCTCCCTGGCGGGTCCGGCCACCAGCTTCCAGCCGCCCTCGGTCCGCCGCAGCTCCCTGACCATGACGCCGGTCCTGATCTCGGCCCCGGAGGCGGCGGCGACGGCCTCGGGAAGGCTGCCCATCCCCCGGCTCAGAGTGGTGAAGACCGGCCCCGCGTCCTTCGGGGCGTCCGCGGCGATCTCCCCGGCGGCGGCGAGCAGCGACCGCTCGGTCCTGGCCGCGATGGCGACCCTCGGCATGGTCGCGTCCAGCGAGAGCCGCTCGGTCCTGCCCGCGTAGACACCGCCGAGCAGCGGCTCGACGAGCCGGTCGACCACCTCGTCGCCCATCCTGGCCCGGATGTAGGCCGCCACCGACACGTCGGTGCTGACCCGCGTCGCCGGAAGGATCCGGTCCAGCGCCGCCCTGGCCAGCCCTCCGGGGGAGAGGATGCCCGACCTCGCCAGCGCGAGCAGGTCGGACGGCACGCCCATGACCTGCCCCTTGGGCATGGGCCGCAGCGCGCCCCGGGTCAGGATGGCCGCCTGGGTGGTGCCGGGAAGCCGCAACTCCTCGCCCAGCCCGACCATCCTGGCCAGTTCCTTGCCCTCGGGCCGCCGGGCGAGCATCGCCTCGGCCCCCACGTCCACCGCGACGCCCGCCACCTCGGTGGCGTGCAGCTTGCCCCCGACCCGCGAGGCGCCTTCGAGGACGGTCACCCGCAGGTTCTCGCCGCCCTGACGCAGGTGCCACGCGGCGGCCAGGCCGGCGATCCCACCGCCGACGACCACCACATGTCTCCGGTTGCCTTCCATGACTCCTGACCGTACCGGTCCGCCTCCCCGGTCCCGTCGCCCACCTCGACGCCCCGCCCTCCCCGTGACCCGACGGCGCGCAGAACGTGACGCCATCGTGACTGCCGCTCACCGAACTCCGCCACCGCACCCGCCGTCATGAGATTCATGAGCAGATTCCGGTACGGTCCGCGCCTGGCGGTCCTCTTGACGGGCCTGACGCTTTTGGTGTCCGCCTGCGGCGGGAGTTCCCTCCAGTCCACGTCCTACGAGGGAGCGGCACCCGCGGCCGACACGCAGGCGGGCGGCCAGGACCGCGTGGCGGTTCCCCAGGGCGCGAGCAAGGCCGAGGGCGGCTCCCCGCAGACCGGCCAGGTGAGGATCGTCCCGCAGGACCGGGCGATCGTCTACACGGCGGAGATGACGGTCCGGGCGAAGGAGGTCACCGCGGCGGCCGACCGGGCCCGGCAGATCGTCACCTCCGTGGGCGGCTACCTGGCCATGGAGAACTCCGACGCCCGCTCCGACGGCGAGGGCTCCGCGACGCTGGTCTTCAAGATCCCGCCGGGGAACTACCCGGGCACGCTCGACCGCCTGGGCAAGGAGCTGGGCACCCGCGAGTCGCTCCGGCAGAACACCGAGGACGTCACCGAGCAGGTGGCCGACGTGGAGAGCCGTTTGAAGTCGGCCAAGGCCGCGCTCGACTCCCTGCGCACGCTGCTGAAGCGGGCCAACACCATCGGTGAGGTGCTCAAGGTGGAGCGTGAGGTCTCCAACCGCGAGAGCGAGCTGGAGTCCCTGCAGGCCAGGCAGAAGACCCTGGCCTCGCAGACCAGCGCGGCGACGCTGACGCTGAACCTGGTCGGCCCGGCGGCCGTGGTGCAGAAGAAGGAGGACGACGAGCCCGCCGGCTTCCTCGGCGGTCTGCGGACGGGCTGGCAGGCTTTCGTCGTCGCCGTCAAGCACGGCCTGACGCTTCTGGGCGTGCTGCTCCCCTGGCTGATCGTGATCGTCCCGGCCTGGCTGCTGACCGCCTTCCTGCTCCGCCTCAGGCGGAACGGGGAGCGGCCGCTCGCCGTGGGCTCCGAGGACCCGGAGCCCGACCCCGACGAGGAGCCTCTCCCCGCGAGTGATCCGCGGGGAGACGACGAACCCGAGGGAGCGGACAGGCGACCCTAGTCCCGGGCGAGTGGCGAGGGTGCACCGGCGCCGGGGGCGGTCAGCGGGCGGAGGCCTCGTGGACGAAGTCGGTGAGGCGGGCCAGCTGGTCGGGGTCGGTGCCCGGCAGCACGCCGTGCCCCAGGTTGAACACGTGTCCCTCGGCCTTGGCCGCGCGGGTGAGGATGTCGCCCGCGCGGCGCTCCACGACCTCCCACGGGGCGAGCAGGATCGCCGGGTCCAGATTGCCCTGCAGCGCCTTGCCCGGGCCGACCCTCCGGGCGGCCTCGTCGAGCGGTACCCGCCAGTCGACGCCCACCACGTCGGCCCCCGCCTCGCCGAGCAGGCCGAGCAGCTCTCCGGTGCCGACGCCGAAGTGGATACGCGGCACGTCCAGACCGGCCAGGCCGTCGAAGATCCTGCTGGTGTAGGGGAGGACGAACTCCCGGTAGTCGTCGGGCGACACCGCGCCGACCCAGGAGTCGAAGAGCTGGACGGCGGAGGCTCCCGCGGCGAGCTGCACGCGCAGGAACCCCAGGGTGATCTCGGTCAGCCGATCCATGAGGGCGTGCCAGAGGCCCGGCTCGCCGTACATCATGGCCTTGGTGTGGTCGTGGTTCTTGGAAGGACCGCCCTCGATGAGGTAGGAGGCCAGGGTGAAGGGAGCACCCGCGAAACCGATGAGCGGGGTCGCGCCCAGCTCCTTGGTCAGCGCCTGGACGGCCTCGGTGATGTAGGAGACGTCGCCCGGCTCGATCGGGCGCAGCGCCTCGGCCGCCTTGGCGTCCCTGATCGGCTCGGCCACCACCGGGCCGATGCCGGGCTTGATGTCGAGGTCGACGCCGATCGCCTTGAGCGGGACGACGATGTCACTGAAGAGGATGGCCGCGTCCACGCCGTAGCGGCGGACCGGCTGCATCGTGATCTCCACGACCAGGTCGGGGGTGGCGCAGGCCGTGAGCATCGGCACCCCCTCGCGGAGCGCCCGGTACTCGGGCAGCGAGCGGCCTGCCTGGCGCATGAACCACACCGGTGTGTGGGATACGGGCCGGCGGCGGCAGGCGCGCAGGAAAGCGGAGTCGGCGGGCTCGGAAGTCACCCCACCAGGGTGCCATGCCCGGTGACCGGTCGGCTCACCACGGTCGCTGACCGGCGAAATCAGCCCGAAATCACCAGTTATTCAATGAGATTGCACCTCACACCACCCTGGCACCGTCAAGTGATGACAACGATAATGTCTTACCGGTTTCGAGAGCTTCGTCCACTGAAATCCGATGTTGTCGCCAGCCGGATGGCGCCGCACGGCACGAAGCGATCATGTTTCCGGGTACAGTTCCTCCCATCGGTGATCCTGGATCGGCCCCCGGCTGGTCCAAATGTTCGCCAAGTCACCGCGCGGCATCGATTCCTGCACCACTTTGGGGACACGCCGAGCACGCTGCGCGGAAATGTCGGCGCGACGTGCCAACGTCGGACCACGACCCGACGAAAGGCCCGTGCGATGTCCACCATGTGGAGTTCACCCGAACGTCGCGGTGAGCACCGTGCCTCCTGCGCCCGCGTGCGGGTTCCCGAACGACAATCCCGCCCCGCCGATCACCGCCGGCCCGAACACCCGGAACGGGCCGGCGCCGAACGCGGTCACGCGTTCCTCCCCCAAGTCTCCCACGGCGAGGTCATCCCCGCCCTGCACAGGCCGCCGGCAGCGTCTTGATCGGTTCCAATGGCTCCTACACATACCCCAGTGGTCCCCATGCGATCAGTTTCGACCTACGCTTCCGATATGACCGTCGGTGACGCGCCGCCCGCTCCCGCCGCCTTCAGGCGTGCGGTGGCGAGCATGCGCCCCGCGGAGGTCAGACCCGAGATCGAGCTGGAGGACATTCCGGCGCCGCAGCGCCTGGCCCCCTACTCGGCCGCGATCGGCGCGTCGGTGTACCGCGACGACGACGAGCTCGCGATCGGCCGCCTCATCGTGCTCTTCGACCCGGACGGCCAGCGCGGCTGGGACGGCCAGTTCCGGCTCGTCGCCTACGTGCGGGCCGACATGGAGCCGGAGATCACCGAAGACCCGCTGCTCGGCCCCGTCGCGTGGAGCTGGCTCACCGAGTCGCTCGACGCGCACGGCGCCGGCTACGCCGCCGCCGGAGGCACCGTCACCAGAGCGGTCTCCGAGGGCTTCGGCAACAAGGCCGAAGACCCGGTGACCACCGAGCTGGAACTGCGTGCGTCCTGGTCACCGCTGCAGGAAGACCTCTCCGGCCATGTCGCCGCCTGGTGCGATCTGATGTGCCTTGCCGCGGGCATACCACCCCTGCCACCCGATGTGGCGGCGCTGCCGCCGCGCCGTCGCGAGGATCCGGAGCCCTTCAGAACGTGACCGATGAGACGACCGTAATTCCACTGCTGGAGCCTCGTGAGGGAATCCCACCCGTCATCGAGGACTCCGCCTCCCTCGCGCGCGTGGTGCGCGCCTTCGCCGAGGGCACCGGCCCCGTCGCCGTCGACGCCGAACGCGCCTCGGGCTACCGCTACAGCGGCCGCGCCTACCTGGTACAGCTGCGCCGCGTCGGCGCGGGCAGCGCCCTGATCGACCCCATCCGCTGCCCCGACCTGTCCGAGCTCGACGCGGCACTGGACGGCGCGGAGGTGGTGCTCCACGCCGCCTCCCAGGACCTGCCGTGTCTCGCGGAGGTGGGCTTCCACCCGCGGGAACTGTTCGACACCGAGCTGGCCGGCCGGCTGCTCGGCTACGAGCGGGTCGGTCTCGGGCTGATGGTGGAGAACGTCCTGGGTTTCAGGCTGGAGAAGGGGCACTCGGCCGCCGACTGGTCGACCCGCCCGCTCCCTGAGGACTGGCTGCGCTACGCCGCGCTCGACGTCGAGGTCCTGATCGAGCTCCGCGACGTCCTGCACGAGGAGCTGAGGTCCAGCGGCAAGCTGGCGTGGGCGCAGGAGGAGTTCGCCTCCGTGCTCGCGCACAAGGCGCCCGCCCCGCGTTCCGACCCGTGGCGGCGCACCTCCGGAATCCACAAGGTCCGCTCGCTGCGCGGGCTGGCGGTGGTACGGGAACTGTGGACGCTCCGCGACGGGCTCGCCCGCGAGTCCGACGTCGCCCCCGGCCGTGTGCTGCCCGACTCGGCGATCGTCACCGCCGCCCTGGAGTTGCCCCGCACCACCAAGGCGCTCACCGAGATCCCTCCCTTCACCGGCCGCAGTGCCCGGCGGCACCTGCGCGACTGGCTGGCCGCGATCGGCACCGCCCGCTCGCTGCCCGACTCGGAGCTGCCGCAGCCCAGCACCCCCGGCGACGGGCCCCCGCCGGCCAACCGGTGGATGGACCGCGATCCGGTGGCCGCCCGGCGGTTGGCCGCGGCCAGGACCGTGGTCGCCGCGCTCGCCGACGAGCACCACATGCCCGCGGAGAACCTGATCCAGCCCGACGCCGTACGCCGCCTGACCTGGGAACCGCCGGCCGTCATCGACGACGGGACCGTCGCCGCCCGGCTGCGCGAGCTGGGCGCCCGCGAGTGGCAGATCGGGTTGACCGCCCATCCGATCGCCAAGGCCCTGCTCCGCCTGGAGCTCAAGGGCCAGGTCTGACGAACCGGCCGATGCCCTTTACAAAGTAGATCATTGGAGCGACGTCAGTCCCTGTGCGGGAACAGGTCCCGCACAGGGAGACGGAAGGCTCAGCAGGTCGCGAGCATGCTCTGCAGGGCGCTCTTCTCCGAGCTCTGCAGCGTCAGCTTCCAGTAGTACTTCACCTGGATCCACGCTCTGGCGTAGGTGCACCTGAACGAGCTCAGCGGCGGCTGCCATGTCGACGGGTCCTGGTCACCCTTGGCCTGGTTGACGTTGTCGGTCACCGCCCACAGCTCGGGCCCGCCGAGGTCGTTGGCGTAGGACTGCCGCTGCGCGCTGGTCCAGGCGTAGGCGCCGGAGCGCCAGGCCTCGGCGAGCGGCACCATGTGGTCGATGTCGACGTCGCCGGCGGCGGTCCAGGTCGCACCGTCGAACGGGGAGTACCAGCTGCCGGAGGTCGGTGCGCAGCTGGAGTTGACGACCACTCCGACGCCGTCCCTCTTGAGCACCGTCTCCCGGGTGTTGCAGGTGCCACTGATCGTTATCCAGTGGTTGAACAACGACCGGTCATAGGAGGACTGGTTGGTTTCCGCGGCGACGGTGAGCGTCGCGAGCCTGCTGGCGGCGGTGGCCGCCGAGGGAATGTTCGGCGGGGTCGCCGAAGCCGTTCCGGCTGTCAGGGAAAAAGTGATGAGAATTGCCGTTAGGGCAGCGAAAGCCGCGGTGACGACTCGTTTCACGAGTGGCCCCTTCTGTCGCTCCACCTCGGCCAGCCGGGGGGTCTGGGCGCCGCGAGAGGAGGACAGAGGGAACGTCTCAAGTCATGACAAATACGCAAATGTCATGGTTTGACGACGAGTCAGGATGCGCTTGGTCGGATACTGCGTCAATCCATGGTCAGGTGCACTTGATCTGCAATGACATAAATTATGGCGATTTGGACACCTGGCCTTTTCGCGCGAACACCCGGCGAAGTTCCGGTGACCGGTGGATTTCCTTTTGGGGCAGGACCCGGGCCGCCGGCTTCCCCGGATGCACACCTCGCCTCCCCTCCGCCCCTGACGGGCGCTTGCAGCGGGTGCGGCGACTGTCGTACCGTGGCACGGAAAGCGCTTTCCATAGGAGGTCGGAGAAGATGTCCCCGCAAAGCATCGGCATCGTGATGAACGGTGTCACCGGTCGCATGGGCTACCGCCAGCACCTGGTCCGATCGGTCCTGGCGATCAACGAGCAGGGCGGTGTGACACTGTCGGACGGCGGCCAGGTCCTGCTCAGGCCGGTTCTGGTCGGCCGGTCCGCCGAGAAGCTCCAGAGACTCTCGGCGGAGCACGGCATCGCCGACTGGACCACGGACCTCGACTCCGCCCTCGCCGACGACGACAATCTGATCTACTTCGACTCTCAGGTCACCCAGGCCCGGGTGAAGTCGGTGCTCAAGGCGATCGAGGCGGGCAAGCACGTCTACGCGGAGAAACCGACGGCCGAGACGTCCCAGGACGCGCTGGCACTGGCCGAGGCCGCGACCGCCAGGGGCGTGAAGAACGGCGTCGTGCAGGACAAGCTCTTCCTGCCGGGCCTGCTCAAGCTCAGGCGCCTGATCGACGGCGGCTTCTTCGGCCGCGTCCTTTCGGTCCGCGGCGAGTTCGGCTACTGGGTGTTCGAGGGCGACTGGCAGGCCGCCCAGCGCCCATCGTGGAACTACCGCGTCGAGGACGGCGGCGGCATCGTCCTCGACATGTTCCCGCACTGGGCGTATGTGCTGGAGAACCTGTTCGGCCGGATCACCTCCGTCTACGCCCAGGCCGTCACCCACATCCCCGAGCGGGTGGACGAGCGGGGCGAGACCTACCGGGCCACCGCCGACGACGCCGCCTACGGGGTGTTCGAGCTGGAGGGCGGGGTCATCGCGCAGATCAACTCCTCCTGGAACGTCAGGGTGAACCGCGACGAGCTGGTGGAGTTCCAGGTGGACGGCACGCACGGCAGTGCCGTCGCGGGCCTGCGCGACTGCCGCGTCCAGCACCGTGCCGCCACTCCCAAACCGGTCTGGAACCCCGACCTGCCCGCGGGCGCCCGCTTCAGGGACGGCTGGCAGGAGGTGCCCGACAACGAGGAGTTCGACAACGGGTTCAAGGTCCAGTGGGAGCGGTTCGTCCGCCACGTGGTCGAGGACGCGCCGTTCCCCTACGACTTCGCCTCCGGCGCGCGCGGTGTCCGCATCGCCGAGCTGGGCCTGCGCTCCTCCGCGGAGGGCCGCCGCCTGCCGGTGGAGCCGTGATGAGGATCGCGCTCCCGGGCGGGGAGCACGTCCTGCGCGACCCGGTCACCTGGGTCAGGCCCGGGGGCCCCGCCCGGAGCCGCACCGTCTACGCCGCCGCCCACGTGGTCGCCGACCCGCTCGGCGACAACACCCCGGGCTCCCGGGCCGCCGTCGACTGGGACGCCACCCTGCGCTTCCGCCACCACCTGTGGTCCCACGGGCTGCGGGTCGCCGACGCCATGGACACCGCGCAGCGCAACATGGGCCTTGACTGGGCGGCCACCCGCGAGCTGATCCGGCGCAGCGCCACCGAGGCGAAGGCCTTCGGCGACCCGGCGGAGCTGGTGGCCTGTGGCGCGGGCACCGACCAGGCGCCGGACGCCCGGACCCTGCGGGAGGTCGTGGCGGCCTACGCCGAGCAGATCGAGACCGTGCGGGACGCGGGCGCCGGGGTCGTCGTGATGGCGAGCCGGCAACTGGCCGCGATCGCGCGGGGCCCGGAGGACTACCACCGGGTCTACGGCGAGCTGCTCTCCCAGGCCGATCGCCCGGTGATCCTGCACTGGCTGGGCGAGATGTTCGACCCGCTGCTGGCGGGCTACTGGGGCTCGCGGGACGTCGCCGAGGCCACCGCGTCGTTCCTGTCGCTGATCCACGACCACGCGGCGAGGGTGGACGGGGTCAAGGTCTCGCTGCTGGACGCCGAGCACGAGATCGGGCTGCGTGAGGCGCTGCCCGAAGGCGTCAGGCTCTACACCGGCGACGACTTCAACTACCCCTCGCTGATCAGGTCGGGCAGCCACGCGCTGCTGGGCATCTTCGACGCGATCGCCCCCGCCGCCGCCTCGGCCCTGCAGGCGCTCGACGCGGGCGACCTCGGACGGTACGACGAGATCATGGGCCCCACGGTCCCGCTCTCCCGGAAGATCTTCGAGGCCCCGACGTACAACTACAAGACCGGCATCGTCTTCCTGGCCTGGCTCAACGGCCACCAGGACGCCTTCAGCATGGTCAACGGCGCCCAGGCGGCCCGCTCCCTGCCCCACCTGGCCGAGGTGTTCCGCCTGGCCGACAGGGCCGGTCTGCTGGCCGACCCCGAGCTGGCGGTCTTCCGGATGCGCTCCCTGCTGGCGGTGAACGGCCGGTGAGGGCGGTGAGGGCACGGGCGAAGAGCCGTTTCTCGCTGAACCAGTGGACCACGAGGCGCTGGTCGGTGGCCGAGGCCGTCGACGGGTGCGTGCGGCACGGTGCCGAGGCCATCGGCCTGTGGCGTCAGGACGTCGCCGCGCAGGGCCTGAAGGAGACCGTCGGACTCGTCGCGGACGCCGGGCTGCGGGTCTCGTCGCTCTGCCGGGGCGGCTTCCTCACCTCCGGCGATCCGCAGGCCCTGGACGACAACCGCAGGGCGATCGACGAGGCCGCCGAGCTGGACGCCGCCTGCCTGGTCATGGTGGTCGGCGGCCTGCCGGGCGTGGTGCCCGGCAGGCCACTGGGCGCGATCTCCCGCGACCTGCCCGCCGCGCGGGAGCGGGTCGCCGAGGCGCTGGCCGTGCTGGCCCCGTACGCCGGCGAGCGCGGGGTGAGACTGGCCCTCGAACCGCTGCACCCGATGTACTGCGCCGACCGGGCCGTGCTGTCCACACTGGGCCAGGCCCTCGACCTGGCCGAGCCGCACCCTCCCGAGCAGGTGGGCGTCGTCGTCGACACCTTCCACGTGTGGTGGGATCCGAACGTCCTGGAGCAGATCGCCAGGGCCTCGGGGCGGATCGCGAGCTACCAGGTGTGCGACTTCCTGTCTCCGCTCCCCGCCGACGTGCTGCTCGGCCGGGGAGTGATGGGCGATGGCGTGATCGACTTCGCACCGCTGACCGAGGCGGTGGCCGCGGCGGGCTACTCGGGGGACATCGAGGTGGAGATCTTCAACGCCGACGTGTGGGCCGCCGACCCCGACGAGATCCTGGCCAGGGTGCGGTCCTCGTTCGCCGAGCTCATCGGAGAGTGACACGCGGGCCCGCGGAACGGGTTCCGAGACGACAGGAGCGTTCCAATCGAAGGAAACCGCGTTCGCGGGGCCCGGATTACCGCTTCACGGTGAAGTGACCTGGCGGCTGCTCGTACGGTAGGGGTATGACGACCGCAGAAAGCGAAGCCAGCCCCGCCATACAGCGGCCGCCGGAACATGTCCTTGCCGTACTGGAAGCGATCAGGGAGTGGGAGGCCGCCAACCCCGACTCGGCCCCCTCCGGCCAGGGAGAGGCGATCCTCTGGGCCCTGGGCCGGCGTGAGCAGGCGCCGATCAGCGGCCGCCCGGCATCGGGGTCCCCGCCCACCCTCGCCGAGGCCCGTGCGGAGATCGACGCCGCCGAGCGGGTTCCGCGCGAGGGCCGGGTCGTCCCCGCCGACGGGGTCATCAGCACCCTGAACTGGCTGATCGGCGTCAAGGACGGGTTGCCGATCCCCGGCCGCCGATCCTCGGAAGGCTGGGGACACCTGGTCGGCGGCCGCGGCGTGATCCTGCGCACCGAGGCCGAGATAGGCCGGATCGCCGAGCTGGCCCATGCCGGCCGGCCGAACGCGGCGGGCGAGTGGGAGAAGGAATGGTGCTCCGGGACCATCGCCGTGTGCGAGTGGGTGCTCGGCACCCGCAGGAAGTCCCCGGTCCGTAACACGCCGCGCCCCATCCACGGGCCGACCGGACTCAACCTCGGCATGGAGGAGAGCGCGGCCGAGGACGTGTCGCGACAGCTCGGCCGGGGCCGCCAGCACTCCCCCGGCTACGGAGACGGAGTCATCCGGACGATCCGCTGGCTGCGCGGTCAGATCATCGTCCCGCCGGTCAACGAGCAGGGAAGACCGATCTCCGGCGTCCGCTGACCGCCTGTCCCGATCCTCCCCCCGGCTCCCCCTTCCGAGCTTCCCCTACGACGCGGCGGGCCCGGACCCCGCGGGGGCCGGGCCCGCCGCCATGACGTCGTGGCGTAGGCGGGCAGGCCGAGGCGACCTCACCCCAGGGCGCGGGTGCTCTCGCGGAGGATCACCTCGCCGGTCACCACCTGGGCCCCGGTCCCCTCGTCCGGGGCGAGGGCCATCTCCAGCGCGCGGGCACCCATCTCCGCGAGTGGCAGCCGCACCGTGGACAGCGAGGGAACCAGGTCGCGCAGGGTGGAGATGTCGTCGAAACCCGCCACCGAGACGTCCTCGGGGACGCGGATGCCCCGGTCCCTGAAGGCGGCCAGGGCACCCACCGCCATCACGTCGGTGACGGCGAAGACACAGGTGACCCCGGAGACCTGGGTGGCCGCCGCGTAGCCGCCCTCCCTGTCGAAGGAGCTGTGCAGGACAAGCGGTGCGGGCAGGCCGAGCTCTTCGAGCGCGCCGGCGAACCCGGCCACCCGGTCCATGGGGGCGATCAGCCGGTCGGGCCCGGCGAGGACGGCGAAGCTCCGGTGCCCCAGCCCGGCGAGGGCGCGGGCCAGCGCGGCGGCGCCCAGGCGGTTGTCCGGCACCACCGTGTCGACCCCGAGCAGGTCCTGGCCCACGCAGGCCACCCGGCCGCCGGTCTCCCGGTAGCGGTCGAGCTCCTCGCGGAGCCGCCGGGTCAGCTGCTCGTCGGCGACCCGGGAGCCGACCAGCAGCACCGCGCGGACCCGCTGCGCGTTCAGCGTCGAGACATAGGCGATCTCCCGCTGGGGGTCGCGGTGCGTGGTGCCGATCATGACCATCAGCCCCTGGTTCTCCGCGACCCGCATGGCCCCGTCGGCGATCGCGGCGAAGTAGGGGTCGGTGAGATCGTGAACGACCAGGCCGATCACGTTGCTGGCCCCCCTGGCGAGGGTCTGCGCGGCCACGTTGGTGCGGTATCCCAGCTGGGCGGCGGCCAGCTCCACCTTGACCCGCAGGGATGCGCCCACCTGTCTGGTGCTGCCGTTGAGCACCCGTGACGCCGTGGCGAGCGAGACGCCCGCGTGCCGGGCGACATCCTCAAGCGTGACCACCGACAACCTCCCGGAAAGCGTTTTCCAAAGTCTGTCAGAGTTGTCGCCGTCCCGCATCCAGGCCATGCCGCACCGGACCGCGCACCTTGGGGAACAACTTACCCACCTCGCACGGGACCGGCCGCACCAAGCGTTGTTACCCGCGAGTAGCATAGGGGGGAAGCCATCCAGCAACGAGGAGCGAACCCCGTGCCTTCGTCTCGTGACGTCGTATTCGTCGACGGTGTGCGCACACCCTTCGGCAGGTCGGGCCCCAAGGGCCTGTACGCCGAGACACGCGCCGACGACCTGGTGATCCGCGTCATCCGCGAGCTGATCCGGCGTAACCCGAATCTGCCTCCCGAGCGCGTCGACGAGGTGGCCATCGCGGCCACCACGCAGATCGGCGACCAGGGCCTGACCCTCGGCCGCTCCGCCGCGATACTGGCCGGGCTGCCCAAGAGCGTGCCCGGCTACTCGATCGACCGCATGTGCGCCGGCGCGATGACCGCGGTGACCTCGGTCGCCGGAGGCATCGCCTTCGGTGCCTACGACGTCGCCATCGCCGGCGGCGTCGAGCACATGGGCCGCCACCCCATGGGCGAGGGCGTCGATCCCAACCCTCGTTTCCTGGCCGAGCAACTCGTGGACGGCTCCGCCCTCGTCATGGGCATGACCGCCGAGAACCTGCACGACCGCTACCCCTCCATCACCAAGGAGCGCGCGGACGCCTTCGCCCTCGCCTCCCAGGAGAAGGTCGCCAAGGCCTACGCCGACGGCCGGATCCAGCCGGACCTGGTCCCGATGGCGACCAGATCCGCCGAGAAGGGCTGGGGGCTGGCAGGCGCCGACGAAGCTCCCCGCCCCGGCACCACGCTGGAGGGGCTGGCCGCGCTGAAGACCCCGTTCCGCCCGCACGGCCGGGTCACCGCGGGCAACGCCTCCGGTATCAACGACGGCGCCACCGGCTGTGTGGTGGCCGCCGCCGACGTCGCCGAGGAGCTCGGCCTCGCCCCGAAGATGCGCCTGGTCTCCTATGCCTTCGCCGGCGTGGACCCGGAGGTCATGGGGGTCGGGCCGATCCCGTCCACGGAAAGGGCGCTGCGCCTGGCCGGGCTCTCCATCTCCGACATGGGACTGTTCGAGATCAACGAGGCCTTCGCCGTGCAGGTGCTGGCGTTCCTCGAGCACTTCGGCATCGCCGACGACGACGCCCGGGTGAACCCCTACGGCGGCGCCATCGCCTTCGGCCACCCGCTGGCCTCCTCCGGGGTGCGCCTGATGACACAGCTCGCCCGCGAGTTCGGTGAGCGCCCCGACGTCCGCTACGGCATGACCACGATGTGCGTCGGCCTGGGCATGGGTGGAACGGTCATCTGGGAGAACCTCAGCTGGGAAGGTAACAAGTGACGGACATCAAGGAACTCTTCGCCGACGAGATCGTCACCCGGGCGACGGTTCACGACGTGCAGCTGCCCCAGGGTGCGGGCACCATGGCCCTGATCACGCTGGACAACGGCTTCGACCACACCAAGCCGTCGACGTTCGGCCCCGGGGGGCTGGCCTCGCTGGGCGAGGCCCTGGACGCGATCGCCGGGCGCGGCGACCTGGCGGCCGTGGGTGTCGTCGGCAAACCGTTCGTCTTCGCCGTCGGCGCCGACCTCAAGGGCGCCGCGCTGGTCTCGGAACGGGACCAGGCGCTACAGATCGGCAGGCTGGGCCACGAGGTGTTCCGCCGCCTCGGCGAGCTGGACGTGCCGTCGTTCGCGTTCGTCAACGGCGCGGCCATGGGCGGCGGTCTGGAGATCGCACTGCACTGCACCTACCGGACCATCTCCGCCGGTGTGCCCGCCGTGGCGCTGCCGGAGTGCTTCCTCGGCCTGGTCCCCGGCTGGGGCGGCACCCAGCTGCTGCCCCGCCTGATCGGGCCGGCCGCGGCCGTCAAGCTCATCATCGACAACCCGCTCTCGCAGAACCGCATGATCAAGGGCAGGGAGGCGTTCGGGCTGGGCGTCGCCGACGCGATGTTCGAACCCGCCGACTTCCTTGAGGAGTCGCTGCGCTGGGCCTCGGCGGTGCTGCGCGGCGACGTCACCGTCTCCCGCGCCGACCACACCGCCGAGGACTGGTCCAAGACCGTCTCCGACGCCCGCTTCCTGCTCGACATGAAGCTGCACGGCGCCTCCCCCGCCCCGTACCGGGCGCTGGAGCTCCTCGAGCTGGCCCGCACCGCCACCCGCGACGAGGGCTTCGCCGCCGAGGACCAGGCACTGGCCGACCTCCTCATGGGCGACGAGCTCCGCGCCGGCCTGTACGCCTTCGACCTGGTGCAGCGCCGGGCCAAAAAGCCCGCCGGGGCCCCGGAGGCGGCCCTGGCCCGTAAGGTCACCAAGGTCGGCGTCGTCGGCGCGGGCCTGATGGCCTCGCAGATGGCACTGCTGTTCGCCCGCCGTCTGGAGGTCCCGGTCGTGCTGACCGACCTGGACCAGGCCCGGCTGGACAAGGGCGTGGGCTACGTGCACACCGAGATCGACAAGCTGCTGGCCAAGGGCCGCGTCTCCGGCGACCAGGCCAACCGGCTCAGGGCCCTGGTGACCGGCTCGCTGACCAAGGACGCGTTCGCCGACGCCGACTTCGTCATCGAGGCCGTGTTCGAGGACATGAAGGTCAAGCAGAAGGTGTTCGCCGAGGTGGAGGCGGTCGTCTCCGCCGAGTGCGTGCTGGCCACGAACACCTCCTCGCTCTCGCTGACCGAGATGGCCTCGGGGCTCCGGCACCCCGAGCGCGTCGTGGGCTTCCACTTCTTCAACCCGGTCGCGGTGATGCCGCTGCTGGAGATCGTCCGAGGGGAGCGGACGGACGACGCGACGCTCGCCACGGCCTTCGCCGTCGGCCGGTCGCTGAAGAAGTCGTCGGTGCTGGTCAAGGACGCGCCCGCGTTCGTGGTCAACCGCCTGCTGACCCGCTTCATGGGCGAGGTCATCGGCGCCGTCGACGAGGGCACCCCGCTGGAGCTCGCCGACCACGCGCTGGACGGGCTCGGCCTGCCGATGACCCCGTTCGCGCTGCTGCAGCTCGTCGGCCCGGCCGTGGCCCTGCACGTCGCCGAGACGATGCACGAGGCGTTCCCGTCCCGCTACGGGGTGTCGGAGAACCTCGCCCGGCTGGTCGCGGCGGGCAAGCCGGGTGTCTACGCGCCGGACTTCTCCCTGGACCCCGAGGCTGTGGCCCTCTTCGCCGGGGGCACCTCACCGTCCACGGCCGAACAGGTCCGGCTGCGGGCGCTGCGGGCCCTGGCCGAGGAGATCCGTCTCATGCTCGACGAGGGTGTGGTCTCCGCTCCCCAGGACATCGACCTGTGCATGATCCTCGGTGCGGGGTGGCCGTTCCACCTGGGCGGCATCACCCCCTACCTCGACCGCGAGGGGATCTCCGAGGTGCGCTTCCTGCCGCCGGGCGTGGCCTCGGTGCCCGCCTGACGCACCCCTTTCCCGGTGTGGCTCCCCGTCTCGCGACCGTCGCGGGACGGGGGACCGCGTTACCGGGTGGCTGCCCGCCGCCGCTCCGACAGCCTGCTGTGCCGGTAGCCGTAGCCGGCGTAGATCAGGAGTCCGAGCAACATCCACGCCCCGAACCTGATCCAGGTCTCCACCGGCAGGTTGAGCATCAGGTAGAGGCAGGCGAGCACCGACAGGAGGGGCACCAGCGGCACCAGCGGGGTGCGGAAGGAGCGGGGCAGGTCGGGACGGGTGCGGCGGAGGACGACCACCGCGATCGAGACCACCGCGAACGCGAAGAGCGTGCCGATGTTGACCAGTTCGGCGATCGTGGACAGCGGCACCAGCCCGGCCAGGGCCGCGACGACGACCCCCATGATGATGGTGATGACGTACGGCGTGCGGTATTTCGGGTGAACCTTGGCCAGCCCGCTTGGCAGCAGTTCGTCGCGGCACATGGCGAACATCACCCGTGACATGCCCAGCATGAGGATCATCACGACGGCCGTCAGGCCGACCAGCGCGCCGACGCTGATCAGCGCCGCGGCCCAGGTCTGGCCGACGGCCTTGAACGCGTCGGCCAGCGGCGCCGCCTCGCTGAGCTGACGGTAGGGCTGCATGCCGACCACGACCAGCGAGACCGCGACGTAGAGCACGGTGCAGACACCGAGTGAGGACAGGATGCCGATGGGCAGGTCCCGCTGCGGGTCGCGGGTCTCCTCGGCGGCGGTGGCGACCACGTCGAAGCCGATGTAGGCGAAGAACACGATCGCCGCGGCGCTGAAGATGCCCAGCACCCCGTACGCGACCGGGGTGATCCCGAACAGTACCTGGATCAGCGGCGCGGCCAGCCCCTCCACCGCGGGGGTCGCCTTGGACGGCGGGACGAACGGCGAGTAGTTGGCGCCCCTGACGAAGAACAGTCCCGCCACCACGACCAGCAGGATCACTGCGAGCTTGATCGTGACGATGATCAGATTGAACCGGGACGACAGTTTGATCCCGAGGACCAGGATCCCGGTGAGCAGCAGCACGACCAGCGCGGCGGGCAGGTTGAACACCGCCCCCTCCCCTGCGATCACGCCGGGCAGCGGGACCCCCAGGGCCGCCAGCAGTGAGGTCAGGTACCCCGACCAGCCGACCGCGACGACCGCGGCGCCGAGCATCATCTCCAGCGTCAGGTCCCAGCCGATGATCCAGGCGGGCAGTTCGCCCAGGGTGGCGAAGGCGAAGGTGTAGGCGGACCCGGCCACCGGGACCGTGGAGGCGAACTCGGCGTAGCAGAGCGCCGCCAGCGCGCAGACGATCCCGGCGGCCACGAAGGACAGCGCCACCGCGGGCCCCGCCGTCTCCCTGGCGACCCGGCCGGTGAGCACGAAGATGCCAGTGCCCACGATGACGCCGATACCGAAGACCGTGAGGTCCAGCGCGCTGAGATCCTTGCGCAACCGGTATTCCGGTGCCTCGGTGTCCGAGATCGACTGCTCCACCGACTTGACGCGAAGAACACCCACGACCCCTCCTGATGCGCCGGTGGTCACCCTTGCCGACGCATCAGGTCATGCCCAGCGGATCACCGCCTGAACGGCGGAGCCGAGGATGTTCGGAAGCGGAGGCGGTCAGCCGGCCGGCTCGTTCTCCAGGGCCGGAGAGCGCTTCGCGATCGCCTCGGTGACCTGCCGGGCGATGTCCTGCGAGGTCAGACCGATCTCGCTGAGGATCTTCGCACGCTTGGCGTGGTCGAGGAAGCGCCGCGGGATGCCGTAGGTACGGACCGGGACGTCGACGTCGGCGTCGCGCAGCAGGCGGGCGACCGCGTCACCCACACCGCCCACCCTGCTGCTGTCCTCGACGACCACGACCAGCTTGTGGTCGCGGGCGGCCGCCACCAGGGCCTCGTCCAGCGGCTTGACCCAGCGCGGGTCGACCACCGTGGCGGAGATCCCCTGGGCGTCGAGCAGGTCGGCGGCCTCCAGGCACATCTCGGCCATCGGCCCCACGGAGACGAACAGCACGTCGGCGTCGCCCCCGCGCAGCACGTCCATCTCGCCGAGGCGGCCGACCGCCTCGATCTCGACGGCCACCGGGCCCTTGGGGTAGCGCAGCACCGTCGGGCCGTCGTCGACTTTCACGGCCTCGGCCAGCAGTTCGCGCAGCCGGGGCTCGTCGCGGGGAACCGCGATCGACAGGCCGGGGACGACCTGCAGGATCGACAGGTCCCACATGCCGTTGTGGCTGGCGCCGTCGTCGCCGGTGACGCCCGCCCGGTCGAGCACGACCGTGACAGGGAGGCGGTGCAGGGCGACGTCCATCAGGAGCTGGTCGAAGGCCCGGTTCAGGAAGGTCGCGTAGACGGCCACCACCGGGTGCAGGCCGCCGAGCGCCAGGCCCGCGGCGCTGGTCAGGGCGTGCTGCTCGGCGATGCCGACGTCGTAGAGGCGGTCGGGATATGCCTCGGAGAACGGAATCAGGCCGGTCGGGCCGAGCATCGCGGCGGTGATCGCCACGATGTCCTGACGCTCGGCGCCCAGGCGCACCATCTCCTGGCCGAAGACGTTGGTCCAGCCGTGCGGTTTCGGCTTCTCCTCGCCGGTCAGCGGGTCGAAGACGCCCGGCGAGTGGAAGCAGTCCTCGTCGTGGTTCTCCGCCGGGGAGTAGCCGAAGCCCTTCTTGGTGAGCACGTGCACGATGACCGGGCGGCGGAAGTCCCTGGCCCTGCGCAGCGCGGACTCCACCGCCTGCTCGTCGTGGCCGTCGACCAGCCCGATGTACTTCAGGCCGAGGTCCTCGAACATGACCTGCGGGGCCAGGACGTCCTTGAGGCCCTTCTTGACGCCGTGCAGAGCGTCGTAGACGGGTGCCCCGACCACCGGCACCCTGTTCAGGCTGTCCTTGACGAAGTCGAGCATGTCCTCGTAGCGCTGGGTGGTGCGCAGCGAGGCCAGGTGGGAGGCGAGCCCGCCAATGGTCGGCGAGTAGGAGCGGCCGTTGTCGTTGACCACGATGATCAGTGGCAGGTCCTTGCGCGCCGCGATGTTGTTGAGCGCCTCCCAGGCCATGCCCCCGGTGAGCGCCCCGTCTCCGATCACCGCGACGACCGTGCGCTCCTCCTCGCCCCGCAGCCGGTACGCCTTGGCCAGGCCGTCGGCGTACGACAGCGCGGTCGAGGCGTGGGAGTTCTCGATGACGTCGTGCTCGGACTCGGCCTGGCTGGGGTAGCCCGACAGGCCGCCCTCCTGGCGGAGCGTGTCGAACTGCCCGGCCCTGCCGGTGAGCATCTTGTGGACATAGGCCTGGTGACCGGTGTCCCACAGGATCCGGTCACGCGGCGACTCGAAGACCCGGTGCATCGCGATCGTCAGCTCGACGACACCCAGGTTGGGGCCGAGGTGGCCGCCGCTGCGAGCCGTGGAGGCGATCAGAAGGTCTCTGATC
Source organism: Streptosporangium sp. NPDC049248 (assembly GCF_040678965.1). NCBI lineage: Bacteria > Bacillati > Actinomycetota > Actinomycetes > Streptosporangiales > Streptosporangiaceae > Streptosporangium > Streptosporangium sp. NPDC049248. The sequence continues at coordinate 78,391 of NZ_JBFAQY010000013.1, read as the reverse complement.
TCGCCTGCGAGCAGTGGCAGCTCGTCCACCGCCAGCAGCTTGAGGTCCCCTGGCCCCTTGACCGACTCCAGAAGACTTCCAGGCTGCCCGGTCCGCTCGCTCACGGAATCATCCCCTCTGTCCAGTCACCGTCACGACGAGTCTAGTTCGACTGAGGGGCGCAACCCTCAGGAGCGGCGATTCTGCACGTTTTATCCACACTTGCAATAATCTTTGCCCCACCATGAAAACTCTTCCCTTTAAGCAACTTTCGCCTCTTGTTGCCGCCTCGTTGACGTTTGCCCTGGTAACAGGGGTGGAAACGGCCAACGCCTCCACCTCACCGGACATCGTGACCTCAGTCTCGCAGCAGGTCACGCCGCTCACCGGAACGACACCGGGTTCGACCGCGGCCACCGGCAGGCAGGCACTCCCACAGGACCGCGCTGCGGCGACATCCAGTCCCCTCTACCGCACCGGCACCCTGCCCACCATGAACTGCCAGGCCGGCCAGATCCGCGCGGGGAGCGCGGCCTCCTACCGGATCTTCGTGCAAAGGATCGTCAACTGCCTGAACCGGGCCTGGAAGACCCAGTTCAGGAAGACCAAACTGGCGTTCTCCCACCCCAAGCTGCGTTTCTCCACCACCAAGGTGAACACTCCCTGCGGCCGGTGGCCCAGCAGCGCCGGCGGGCTGTACTGCTCCAGCAACCGCACCATCTACATCGGCGTCACCCGCGAGGTCCTGAAGAACCCCTACCCGGCCAACCACGCCCAGTTCATCGCCCACGAGTACGGCCATCACGTGCAGCAGCTGGCGGGCATCATGGACTACTACGCCACCAGCGTCTGGCGCGCCAAGTCGGCGACCAAGCTGGCCTTCTCCCGCCGCCTCGAACTGCAGGCCGACTGCCTGGGCTCCGCCTTCCTGCGCCAGATCGCCGGCGACCTGCCGGTCGAGCAGGCTCAGTGGGAGGCGATGGTCAGCTGGGTCAACTCCAACGGTCACAAGAACTGGCCCAAGAACGACCACGGCAAGGGCCGTAGCCAGGCCTACTGGATGGAGCGCGGCTTCAACTCCGGCTCCCCCTCCGGCTGCAACACCTGGACCGCCCCCACGGGCCGGGTCGCCTGACAGCCTGTCGGTCCCGAAGGAAGCGGCACGAAACTCACCCGGGCTCGCCGCACCTGACCGTATTCCCAGAGTGTGACCGCATAACAGCTTTACCCGGTGTTTTGCCTCCCATAGGGTTCAGGATCATGCGTACCCCCCTTATCGCACTGCTCTCCGGCGTTCTGGCGAGCCTGCTGTTCGCCGGTACGGCGAATGCGGGCCCCACCGAGCAGGTCAGGCCGGTACCCAAGGGCAAGACCGCCCTCGTCGCCAACCCGATCTACAAGTCGGGCAAGCTCGAACCGGACCCCTGCCCGGAGCAGCCGGCCTACGACAACGATCTGGAATCCGCCGAGGCCTATCTCAACGCCGTCCTGGACTGCCTCAACGAGGGCTGGGGATACCAGTTCTCCAAGACAGAGCTGCCCTTCTCCAAACCCAGATTCTCGACCACCTCGCGCCTCGGTGTCCCGACCGGCTGTGGCAAGTTCCCCCGAGGCGCTCAGGCGGTCTACTGCCCGGCGAACAAGAAGATCACCTTCTACCTCAGCAAGGAGATCCTCTCCCAGGCGAGCGAACTGTTCCTTTTCCAGGTGCTGGCCCACGAGTACGGCCACCACGTCCAGCAGCTCTCCGGGATCTGGCGCGCCATGTCCTCCGTGAAGTACAAGAGCAACAAGGAGGCCCTGGCCGCGATCCGCAAGGTCGAACTCCAGGCCGAGTGCCTGAGCGGAGTCTTCATCGGCAGCGTCTGGCGCTCCCTCGGCCGTCGCGAGTCGGACTTCAGGTACGTCATGAACGCCGCCTACAGCACGGCCAGCCATGGTAAGGCCGCCAACATCGCCTACTGGCTGACCCGAGGCTTCCGCCAGGAGGCACCCGGCGCCTGCAACACCTTCTCCGCCCCCAAATCCAGGGTCTCCTGACCTTCGCACCTGACAACCACCCGCCGCCGCCCCACGGGCGCGCGACGGGTGGTTGTTCTTTTCCATCCGTCGCGCGCCATCCCCACGGAGTGCGGACCTCGTCCCTGCCCGGCGCGAGCGCTCTCCCCCCGAAATGCGACCACGGGTGGCGACACACTCGTGACATTGAGTAATCTGGCGACGCCGCCTGAGCACCTACCCGTGGGCGCCCTCCACGCCACGGAAGCAGGCCCGGTCCCCCCGCTGGCATGACGGCAAGGAGAAGACAAATTGGACACAACAGATATCCGCATGCGCGTCCTGGAGACCGACGTCGCCAAGCTCCGCCTGCAGAACGAGGAGAGCAAGGTGATCAACGCAGGAATCTTCGAGGTTCTGAACGACCTGCGAACGGTGACGACGGAGCTCCGGGCGGAAATGACCGGGCTCCGCTCGGACATGGACGGCTTCCGCACCGACATGGACGGCTTCCGTACGGACATGGACGGCTTCCGTACGGACATGGACGGCTTCCGCACGGAGCTGGACAAACTCCGGGTCGGGCAGGACGAGCTCCGCGCCGAGATGCGAACCGGTCACGCCGAGCTCCGTGAGGAGATCTCCGTGGTCAAGCGCTCCGTCGGCAACCTGGAGCTCTCGATGAAGCGTGTCGAGGGTGACGTCGCCGAACTCAAGGCGGGCCATATCGAGCTGCGCCACCTGGTCGCCGGTCTCGTCAAGTAACACCCGCGACGCCGTCGGCACCCACGACCCCGGGTGCCGACGGGGCGACATCTCGCGGTCCGGCGCGTTGCCGTTTCCCCGTCTCGCCTTCGGGCGCGCGAGATCGCCGAGCGGGGGTTCGCAAGAACCTCTCGGCCCGCTCACAGACGATCGTGTCGAAACCCGGCCCGGACAGGCCGGAAGCGGTCAGGATCCGGCGCGGGCGAGGACTTCCAGGGGGTCGGCGAGGACCTGGGAGAAGGCCAGTTCGGCGGCGCCGACCAAGGTGGCGTCATCGCCGAGGGCCGAGGTGCGCAGGCGCAGGTGCTCGCGGGACGGAGGCAGGGCGTCGAGGGCGAGACGGCTGCGGACCTGGGCGGCGGAGCCGAGGTAGATCTCCCTGAGCATGCCCCCGAACACCACCATCTCGGGGTTGAAGATGTTGACGAGGTTGGCGACGCCCAGGCCGAGCCAGTCACCGACGCGGCTCAGCGCGGCCTGCGCGACGACGTCGCCCCGGTCTGCGGCGTCGACCACGGCGCGAACCGCGTCCCTGCCGACCTGGGGGCCGAAGCGGCCCGCGGCCTCAAGGAGGGCGCGCTCGCCGACCTCCGCCTCCAGGCAGCCGAGCGAGCCGCACCCGCAGAGACGGCCCTTGTCGGGGTTGACGATCATGTGCCCGACCTCGCCGCCGAAGCCCAGGTGGCCGCCGAGCAACTGGCCGTTGGCGATCACGCCGCCGCCGATGCCGACGTCGCCGTGGAGGTAGACGAGGTCCCGGCAGCCAACGCCGACGCCCCGGGTCTGCTCGGCGAGGGCGGCGAGGTTGGCGTCGTTGCCGACCGTGATCGGCAGGCCGAAGGCCAGCCGGCGGGTCATCTCCTCGGCGAACGGCACGTCCTCCACGGTGGCCATGTTGGGCCCGAACCTGATGCCCCCGTCATCGCGGCCCACGCCGCCCGAGAAGGCCGCCGCCACCCCGACGCACACCGTGTCGGGCCGGGTCCTGCGGTGCATCTGCCGGGCGAAGGCGGCGAGCGGGCCGACGATCTCCTCCAGCGAGAAGGCTCCGCGCCTCCGTACCGTCTCGCGGCGGTCGAGGATCGTGCCGCCCAGGCCGACGCGGGCGGCGACCATCCGGTCGACGCCCACGTCGAAGGCGAACACGTAGACCCGCGCCGACTCTGGACGGACCACCAGGGAGGGGCGCCCGGCCCGGCCGGTCTCCCTGGGAAGTTCCTCCCTGACCAGGCCGGCGGCGGTCAGGTCGGCGGTGAGGGCCATGATGGTGCTGCGGTTCAGGCCCATCCGGTTGGTGAGCTCCGCCCGCGAGGTGGGGCCGCTCAGATGGACGTGGCGGAGCAGGGCACCAAGGTTATGGCGCCTGATCTCCTCTTGGGAGGGGCCTGCCCGCATGACTAGGGGTTCCTTCGGTGGATCGGAGTCGCTGATCACCTTAGACCAGTGGCGGCCGCCCGCTTGCGGGAGAGCGCGTCCACCACGGCGGCCAGCAGCAGGACCGATCCGGTGACGATGAACTTGACTCCGGAGCTGTAGCCCATCAGACCCATGCCGTTCTCGATGACCGCGACCACCGCACCGCCGAGAATGGCGTCGAGCACCCGGCCCTTGCCGCCGAACAGGCTGGTGCCGCCGATGACCGCGGCACCGACCGCGTACAGCAGCACGTTGCTGCCACCGGTGTTGGGGTCGACGGAACTGGCCCTGGAGGCGGCGATGACGCCGCCGATCGCGGCCATGGAGGAACAGATCACGAAAGCGCTGATCTTCATCCGGTCGACGTTGATGCCCGCCCGGCGTGCGGCCTCGACGTTGCCGCCGACCGCGTACAGGTGACGTCCGTACGCCGTGCGGCGCAGCACGAACGTCAGGACCAGCAGCAGCACCACGATGATGGGCACCACGAGCGGCACGCCCGCCAGCGAGACGACCGCCGCGTTGCGGCTCCGCTCGATGTTGAGGAAGTAGACGGCGAGCCCGCCGAGCAGCGCGAGGGCGCCCACCCGGACCGCGATCAGCGAGACCGGATCGGCGGTCAGCTCCCGGGCGGCGCGCTTGCGGGCACGCAGCAGCTGGAGGCCGGCGTATCCGGCGACCCCCACGGCCAGCAGGATCCAGCCCAGCGCGGGCGGGAGGTTCTTGTTGGCGATCGCCAGGATGGTCTCGTCCCGGATGGCGATGATGGTGCCGCCCTTGACCAGCAGCAGCACGAGCCCCTGGAAGGCCAGGAAGGCGGCGAGCGTCACCACGAACGAGGGGATGCCGAGTTTCGCGACGATGGAGCCGATTCCGGTGCCGATCACCACGCCGGTGAGGATGGCCGCGCCCACCGCCACGTACCAGGGCAGTCCCTGGCTGCTGAGCAGGATCGCGAGCACCGCGGCGCAGACACCGCTGGCGAAGCCCGCCGACAGGTCGATCTCGCCGAGGAGCAGCACGAAGACCAGGCCCATGGCGATCACCGTGACCGCGGCGCCCTGGGTGAACAGGTTGGCGAAGTTCCCAGCGGTCAGGAAGGACGGCCGGAGGATGGCGAAGATGGTGCAGAGCACCACGAGACCGAACACCGCCGGCAGCGCACCCATGTCGCCGCCGCGGACCCGCTCGGCGTAGCCGCGAACGTTGCTCCTGATCGAAGGGGCCTCGGGTACGCGCTTCGGGGAAATCGTGGCGGTCATACGGTGGCTCCGTTGGTGAGGCCGAGGTCCCCGCTGCGGCCGGAGGTGATCAGTTCGACGACCTGCGCGTGTGTCACGTCCGAGGTCTTGACCTGGGCCGCCATCCGGCCCAGGTAGAGGGTGGCGATCCGGTCCGACACGGCGAACACGTCGTTCATGTTGTGCGAGATCAGCACGACGGCCAGGCCCTGGTCGGCCAGGCGCCGGACCAGTTCGAGCACCTGCGCGGTCTGGGCGACGCCGAGCGCCGCGGTCGGCTCGTCGAGGATGACCACCTTGCTGTTCCACAGCACGGCCTTGGCGATGGCCACCGTCTGGCGCTGGCCGCCGGAGAGGCTGGCGACGAGCTGGCGGATGGACTTGACGGTCCTGACCGACAGGCTCTCCAGGGTCTTGGCGGCCATCGCCTCCATCGTGTCCTCGTCGAGGACGATGCCGCGCCGGTGTTCACGGCCCAGGAACATGTTCTGGACGATGTCGAGGTTGTCGCAGAGCGCGAGGTCCTGGTAGACGATCTCGATGCCCAGCTCGGCCGCGTCGCGCGGGCTGCCGATCCGGACGGGCCTGCCGTCGAAGAAGTACTCGCCGGAGTCGATCGGATGGATGCCGCCGACGCACTTGACGAGTGTGGACTTGCCTGCGCCGTTGTCGCCGACCAGCGCGGTCACCTCTCCCGCGTAGGCGGAGAAGGCGACGTCGTGCAGGACCTGTACGGGACCGAAGCTCTTGTCGATCCCGCGGAGTTCCAGTGCGGGGGTCATGGGGTTGTGCTCCCTGTGTTCATTTCGCGCGGTGAAGCTCGCGCGGCTCGGGCGCCTGCGGGCGGTGTCCTGCCCCATAGCCGGAATGGACGACTCACCTGCCGCGTCCCTCCGGCGTCACAGTGCGAATACGCCGCGATGGAGCGCGGGGGACGGACGGCCGGGGCGGCCGTCCGTCCCCCGCACGCCCTACTGGATTCCGGCCTCGGTGCACTTGTCGGCGAACTCGCCGGTGCACAGCTCGTCCTTGGTCACGAAGCCGTCGGCGACGACGTCCTTGACGCTGTCGAAGAAGATCGGCTGCGGGTCGAGGAGAACGGCCGGCACGTCGGCGCCGCTCTCGGTGTCCTTGACCGTACCGGTCGCCGCGGGCTTCTCGCCCTTGGCCAGGCCGATGGCCAGCGCGGACGCCGCGTCTGCCTCCTTCTTGATCGCCTTGTAGACCGTCATGCACTGGTCACCGGCGAGAATGTTCTGCAGGCCCTGCACCGTGGCGTCCTGACCGGTGACCGGGACCTTGCCGTTCAGGCTGTTCTTCTTCAGGACCGAGATGGCCGCGTTGCCGAGGCCGTCGTTGGCGGCCAGGACGCCGGCGATCTTCGGCTGCTCGGTGAGCATCTGCTCGAAGATCGTGCCCGCCTGGGTGTTGTCCCAGTCGGGAACCGACTGGTCGGGGCCCTTGACGTAGTCCCCCGAGTCGTACTTGGCCTTGAGCACGCCGTCGTAGCCGTTCTTGAACAGCGTGGCGTTGTTGTCGGTGGGCGAGCCGTTGAGCTCGGCGATGATGGGCTTCTTGGCCTGCTTATCTGACAGGCACTTCACCAGGCCCTCGCCCTGCAGGGTGCCGACCTTGGTGTTGTCGAAGCTGACGTAGTAGGACGCGCCGCCGTTGAGAGTGAGGCGGTCGTAGTCGATGGTGGCCACACCCTGCGCCTTGGCCTTGTCGAGTACGGCCTTGCCGGTGCCGCTGTCAAGGTTGACGATCATCAGAACCGTGGCGCCGTTGGTGATCATCTGGTCGGCGATGGTCTGGAACTGGGTCTTGTCACCCTGGGCGTTCTGGATGTCGTAGGCGACGCCCGCGGCCTTGAACGCCTCCTCCAGGTACTTGCGGTCCGCGGTCTCCCAGCGGGCGGAGGACTTGCTGTCGGGGAGGATGACGCCGACCTTGCCCGCCACGGCAGCCGAACTCTCCGCGGGGGACGCGCCGCTCGACGCGCTGGTGTCGGCGTCTTCGCTCCCGCAAGCGGCGAGGCCAAGGGTCATCGCCGCGGCGGCGGCGGTAAGGCTGAGGATCCCCTTGCGCATGGTGCACGGGTCCTTTCTTCGAAAGTGGGGGGTACGACGGAGGTGCGGCATGCCGAATTCGCGGGTACGGCTCCACCGGGTCTCGGCTTGCCGTTCCGTTGAATGTTGTTTGCGGCAACGTATTCCGCCACCGGCCAGGAGCGCCAGACCTTCTATGGGTAAAGTTTGTTGTGGCCGGTAACAATCCAGAAACGCGTCATTAACCCCCGTGGCCCCGCCCGGCCACCTCGCCTGGGATCACGCCCCCCACCTGCCGCTTCTGGGCGGTGACCGGGAGAACGAAAAAACCGCCCGGCGGGATGATGTCCCGCCGGGCGGTTCCTGTCTGGGGTGTCCCCCGATGTGAGCGGGGCCTGCGTGCGGCCCCGCCCCTCCTGCTCAGCTCTTGGCGAGCAGGGAGCGCAAGACGTACTGCATGATGCCCCCGTGCCGGTAGTAGTCGGCCTCTCCGGGAGTGTCGATGCGTACGACGGCCTGGAATTCCTTGTCGTCGGCCCTGACCGTCACGGTCCGCGGGATGCCGCCCCCGTTGAGGGCCTCGACACCGACGACCTCGAAGGTCTCCTCACCGGTCAGGCCCAGCGACTGCGCCGTCTCCCCCTCGGGGAACTGCAGCGGCAGCACGCCCATGCCGATCAGGTTGGAACGGTGGATGCGCTCGTAGGACTCGGCGATGACGACGCGGACGCCGAGCAGCGCGGTGCCCTTGGCCGCCCAGTCACGCGAGGAACCCGAGCCGTACTCCTTACCGGCCAGCACGACGAGCGGGATCCCCGCGGCCTGGTAGTTCGCGGAGGCGTCGTAGATGAAGGCCTGCGGCCCGCCCGGAACGGTGAAGTCGCGGGTGTACCCACCCTCCACGCCGTCGAGCAGCAGGTTCTTCAGCCGGATGTTGGCGAAAGTGCCGCGGATCATGACCTCGTGGTTGCCCCGGCGCGAGCCGTAGGAGTTGAAGTCCTTGACCGCGACACCGTGCCCCTTGAGGTAGTCGGCCGCCGGGGTGCCGACCTTGATCGCGCCCGCCGGGGAGATGTGGTCGGTGGTGACCGAGTCGCCCAGCTTCGCGAGCACCCTGGCCCCGGAGATGTCGGTCACCGGCTCCGGCTCGGGCGGCATGCCCTCGAAGTAGGGGGCCTTGCGGACGTAGGTCGAGTCCGGGTCCCACTCGAAGGTGTTACCGGTCGGGATCGGCAGCGAGCGCCAGGTCTCGTCGCCCTTGAACACGTCGGCGTAGTCGTGCAGGAACATCTCCTGGTCGATCGAGGAGGCGACGACCGCCGCGATCTCCTCGGGCGCCGGCCAGATGTCGGCGAGGAAGACCGGCTCACCGTCCGTGCCGGTGCCCAGCGGCTCGGTGTTCAGGTCGATGTCCATGGTGCCCGCGAGGGCGTAGGCGACCACCAGCGGCGGCGAGGCCAGGTAGTTCATCTTGACGTCGGGGTTGATCCGGCCCTCGAAGTTACGGTTGCCGGACAGCACCGCGGTGACCGCGAGGTCGTTCTCCTGGATCGCGGCGGAGATCTCCTCCTGCAGCGGGCCCGAGTTGCCGATGCAGGTGGTGCAGCCGTAGCCGACCAGGTTGAAGCCGATCTTGTCGAGGTAGGGCTGCAGGCCCGAGCGCTCGAAGTAGCCGGTGACGACCTGCGAGCCGGGGGCCAGGGAGGTCTTGACCCACGGCTTGCGGGTCAGGCCCTTCTCCACCGCGTTCCTGGCGAGCAGCGCGGCGCCCATCATGACGTACGGGTTGGAGGTGTTGGTACAGCTGGTGATCGCGGCGATGGTCACCACGCCGTGATCGATCTCGAAAGAGGTGCCGTCCGCCAGGGTGACCGGCACGACCCTGTGCGGGCGCCTGCCGTTGTGACCGGCGGCGTGCGGCTTGTCACCGCTGCCGTCGTGGGAGATCGCCGGGGAGTCCGAGGCGGGGAACGACTCGTCGGACGCCTCGTCGAGCGGGCCCTGGATGCTCGACACGTAGTCCTTGACGGACGCGCGCCAGGCGCTCTTGGCGTCGGACAGCGCGATGCGGTCCTGGGGACGCTTGGGACCCGCGATCGACGGGACGACCGTGGCCAGGTCCAGTTCGATGTACTCGGAGAAGATCGGCTCCTCGGCCTCCGGGTCGAGCCACAGCCCCTGGGCCTTGGCGTAGGCCTCGACCAGGGCGACCTGCTCGGCGGGGCGGCCGGTCAGCGTGAGGTAGTCGATCGTCTGGCCGTCGATCGGGAAGATCGCGCAGGTCGAGCCGAACTCGGGGCTCATGTTGCCGATCGTGGCCCGGTTGGCCAGCGGCACACTGGAAACGCCCTCGCCGTAGAACTCCACGAACTTGCCGACGACGCCGTGCTTGCGGAGCATCTCGGTGATCGTGAGCACCAGGTCGGTGGCGGTGGCACCGGCCGGGAGCTTGCCGGTCAGCTTGAAACCGACCACCCGCGGGATCAGCATCGAGATCGGCTGGCCGAGCATCGCGGCCTCGGCCTCGATGCCGCCGACGCCCCAGCCCAGGACGCCGATGCCGTTCTCCATCGTGGTGTGGGAGTCGGTGCCGACGCAGGTGTCAGGGTATGCCTTGCCGTCGCGGACCATCACCACCCGGGCCAGGTGCTCGATGTTGACCTGGTGCACGATGCCGGTGCCCGGCGGGACGACCTTGAACTCGTCGAAGGCGGTCTGCCCCCAGCGCAGGAACTGGTAGCGCTCGCGGTTGCGCTCGTACTCCCGCTCGACGTTGCGCTGGAAGGATTCGGGCCCGCCGAAGAAGTCGACGATGACCGAGTGGTCGATGACCATCTCGGCCGGAGCGAGCGGGTTGATCCTGGCGGGGTCGCCGCCGAGGTCGCGGACGGCCTCGCGCATGGTCGCCAGGTCGACGACGCACGGGACGCCGGTGAAGTCCTGCATGATCACGCGAGCCGGCGTGAACTGGATCTCCACGTTCGGCGCGGCGGACGGGTCCCACTGGCCGACCGCGCGGATGTGGTCGGCGGTGATGTTCGCGCCGTCCTCCGTGCGGAGCAGGTTCTCAAGAAGGATCTTCAGGCTGTACGGGAGACGCCCCGACCCCTCCACGGCGTCAAGCCGGTAGATCTCATATCCCGCGTCACCGACGCGGAGCGTGTCACGGCTGCCGAAGCTGTTCGAGGACACGGTTCGCCTCCCTCATCACCCTGATGTCTGTCGCGCCGGCACATAGGCGCGATTGAATCCTGCCGCACCGCCGGAGCACCCCGGACTGTTAGGTACACCTAACCTCTGAGCCGCCCGCGGACTGCAACGAGTGTCTCGACATCAAGATATCCCTCCGGGTATCTCGACATCAAATTACCCCCCAGTATGATCACTGCGGGACGAGGCGGAGGTACAACAGTCCGAGAACGATGACGGAAAGTACCGGGGCGAGAAACTTCTGCTCGAAAGCACGGCCCGTCTTGATGCCGATCTTCCACGGCAGCAGCCATTTCTGCCGCATCGGCCAGAGCACGGGACAGCCCTTCTCGGTGCAGCAGTCACCCACGACGTGGGTCAGGCATCCGATCGCGACCGCCAGCCCCAGCCAGGCGTAGCCCACACCGTCGCTGCGGAACACCACGAACAGCCCCGCCGTCATGCCGACGTTGAGCATCGCCGAGGCGAACTTCTTGCCCGGGATGCCGATCCCGATCGCCCGCAGCGCCAGGCCGATGAGCAGGACCACCAGGATGTCGCGGCCGATCGGATAGGCGCCGGCCAGGTAGTGCGCGCCGAAGCCCATGGCGGCCGCGAACACGAGCGAGTGGGTGGCGTTGCGGTGCCCGCCGGCGAGCCATGACACCGCCTTGCTCAGGCCCCAGGTGACCGGCCCGAACGTCTGCGCGATCGTCGCACTCGGGTGGTCGAGGTCGGGCAGCATCGCGGCACCGGCACAGATGATGGCCCCGGCGACGAACTCGGCCGGGTTGAGCGCGTTGACCATGACGCCGGTCTCCATGAACTTCGACGTCTCGGTCAGCAGGGGCAGCGCGGCCAGTCCGGGCGCCACCCCCAGCCAGGCGATCGCGCCCGTCAACGCGTGCGTATGCCCCATCATCGCTCAGACACCACCATCAAGATCACGCCGGGAGACTGTACGGCAAAGACCCCTCCAGGTGGAGGACCGTGCCATTTTGCGCGATCGGCGTGTCGCGTGGGCGAGAGGATCCCGGCACGTGAGCACCGGTCGCCTCCACCCGCTTCCAGGATCATTCGAGGGCGACGCTCGTCCGCTTCGATCTCCCCGTCCCTTCACGAGAAGTGCCTGCCATCGGCATCTTCCTACGAATGAGGAACGGATGGAACCGCCGATCGGTGCCGGGGACGGCCTATCGGAGCACCCACCCGGGAAGATCGCCTTCACCCTGACGACCTCACCCCGGGATCTTCGCCGAGCACCCTCCGGATCGCCTCCACGGAGGCCGGAGACGGGCGGGGAAAGATCGATGAGCAGACGGCGGCCTGCGGAAACGACAGACGGGACCGTTCCGCGCCGAAAGCACCCCCCAGCCCTTCCGGCGCGGAACGAATCCCGTCTACGTCCTTTGTAACGTGCAGGTCTCAGTACTTGTTCCAGAATCCGGCAAGAATTACGTGATCTGCCTCACTTACACGCTGAGCACTCGCGTGGTGACCGTGGGCCGCCATCCAAGAGCAGAGGCATATTTCATGACAAGAGTTGCTATCAGAATGTTCTCGATATATCTTTGAGCCATCAAGAGCGATCAAAGGACGATCGCGATATGGAGGTACGACATGACGGCAGCGAACGCGGCGAGTGGCCCCTGGGCCGGCTTCGGCCCCCAGGAGGTCAGGCGCGAGATGAAGCGCGTGGCCAGGGAGGCACGGCGGCAGCTGGCCGCCGGATGGCACGAGGGCGGGCCGCAGCACGGGCCGCACCAGCACCACGAGGGCGGACCGCACGAGCACCGGCATCGCGGGCACCGCGGCCCCTTCCCCGGCGGCGGGTTCCCCTGGGACTTCGGCAGAGGCGGTCGAGGCGGCGGCCGGGGGGGCAGAGGCCCATTCGGTGGAGGGCCGCCGTTCGGGCGCGGGCGCAAGGCCAAGCGCGGCGACGTCCGCGCGGCGATCCTCGCCCTGCTCACCGAGTCCCCGCGGAACGGTTACCAGATCATCCAGGAGATCGAGCGGCGCAGCGAGGGTGGCTGGAAGCCCAGCCCGGGAGCGGTCTACCCGGCGTTGCAGCAGCTCACCGATGAGGGCCTGGTCCTGGCCGAGGAGAACGAGGGACGCAAGACCTTCGAGCTCACCGAGGCAGGCCGCGCCTACGTGGCCGAGCACTCCGAGGAGGTGCGCGCGCCGTGGGAGGAGATGACGCCCGACATCGACGACAGCACCTGGGAGCTGATGGACACCGCCCGCCAGTCGGGGTTCGCCATGCTCCAGATCCTGCAGACCGGCAGCGAGTCGCAGATCCGGCAGGCGAAGCAGACGCTGGCCGAGACGCGCCGCAAGCTCTACCAGATCCTGGCCGACGGCGACACCGGCGAGGAGTGACCCGACGATGACGCCCCGAGACGACCTCCGCATCGGAGACGCCGAACGTGACGTGGCGATGGAGGCCCTGCGCGAGCACTACGCCGAGGGCCGCCTGACCCGCGAGGAGCTCGACGAGCGCCTCGAGCTGACCCTGTCCGCTCGGACGGGCGGCGACCTCGCCGTGGTGTGCGCGGACCTGCCCGGTCTGCCCGGCCCGCGCGACCCCGGGCCGGAGAGGTTCGAGGACACCGGGAACCCGGGAGACCGCGGGTGGCACGCGCACGCCTGGGGCGTCCATCGTCCCGGGTTCCGGCCCGGACCCCGGTTCCGTCACCGCGCGGCCTGGAGTCACCACCACCCGGGACGCCGGGGCGGGCCTCTGTTCGCTCCCGCGGTGATCCTGCTGCTGGTGGCGGGAGTGGCGATGGCCGGGGCCGGGGTGCTGAAGTTCCTCCTTCTCGCCTGGCTGGCGGTGGCCGTGTCGGGCCTGCTCCGCCACAGGCGGTGGCACTCCCGGGCACGGGCCCGCCGGTTCAGCCCTCCAGGCGCTTTCTGAGCCCCTGGAGGCCGGGCAGGTAGACGGAGTCGCGGAGCATCGCGATGCTCGCCTCAGCCTCGGCCGCGTCCGCCTCGAAGACGCCCGTCCACTCGACGAAGGCCCGGTTCCCGTCGGTGACGGGCGTCACGGTGATCGTCCCGATGTAGTCCTTCAGGCCGAAGACGGACTCGAGGATGGCGTAGACCTGCCTGCGCGCGGCATCGTCCAGGGCGACGAGCCGCTCACGGACCATGACCTGGCCGTCGACCTCGATCCGCCGGACGCAGCCCACCTCGGTGGAGGCCCGGCCGTCCTCGATGACGGCCGGGGGTATCCCGTCGAACCAGCCGTCCATGTGCTCGAAGTCCCTGATCAGCGCCCACACGTCGTCGGCCGATGCGTTGATCACCGTACTGATCGTCACCTGTGGCATCTCCGCCCCTCCCGTCGCTCGCCATCAGCGTGCACGCACCAGGTGGCTTGAGCAAGCGCTAGGCTAAAATCAGTTCGCCGGGCGGGGGTTCCGAAGCCACCGCACCGCCCGCCCTCCCGGGGCGGCGCGGGGCTAACCCATCTCCTCGAGCCTGCGCCCCTTGCTCTCCCTCACCTTGAACAGCACGAAGACGAAGGAGAGCGCGGCGAAGCAGGCATACCCCATGTAGGCCCCCGACAGGTTCCACGCGGACAGCGCGGGGAAGGAGACGGTGATCAGCCAGTTGGCCAGCCACTGGGCGGCGGCGGCCACCGAGAGCGCGATCGCCCTGATCCGGTTGGGGAAGATCTCCCCCAGCAGCACCCAGACCACCACACCCCACGACAGCGCGTAGAACAGCACGAAGACGTTCGCGGCGACCAGCGCGATCGCCCCCTGTGCCGCGGGCAGCCTGACGGCGCCACCGCTCTGGAGCCCCGCGCCGAACGCCCACGCGGCGGTCGCGAGCGCCATCGCCATGCCCGCCGAGCCGATCAGCAACAGCGGCCTGCGGCCGATCCTGTCGACCAGCGCGATGGCGACGAACGTGCCGACGATGTTGATGATCGAGGTGGAGAAACTGATCAGCAGCGAGTCGCTCTGGTTGATGCCGACCGACTGCCACAGCGACGCCGAGTAGTAGAAGATGACGTTGATACCGACGAACTGCTGGAAGACGGAGAGCAGGATGCCGACCCAGACGATCGGCAGCAACCCGAGCCGGGGACCGCGCAGGTCACGCAGGCGGGGCCGGTGCTCGCCGCGCAACAGGACCCGGATCTCCGCGATCCGGGCGTCCAGGTCGCCCTCCTCGCCCTCGACCTCCGCGAGCACCTCGCGCGCCGCGGCCGACTTTCCGACCGCGATGAGGAAACGCGGCGACTCGGGAATGATCGTCGCGAAGAGCAGGTAGAGCAGGGCGGGGAGCACGCAGGCGCCGAGCATCCACTGCCATGCCTCCAACCCGAGCAGCCTGTTGTTGACGTTGCCCCCGGCCCGCTCCGCGATCACGTAGTTGACCAGCTGGGAGACGGCGATGCCCAGCACGATGGCGAGCTGCTGGAAGGAGCCCAGGCGTCCCCGGTAGGCGGGCGGCGCGACCTCCGCGATGTAGGCGGGGCCGATCACCGAGGCCATGCCGATGCCGACTCCGGCGAGCACCCGCCAGAAGCCCAGGTCCCAGATCGCCAGCGGCAGGGCCTGCCCGACGGAACTTGCCGCGAACAGGCTCGCGGCCACCTGCATCGTCCTGGTCCGCCCCCAGCGGTCGGCCAGCCCTCCGGCGAGCCACGCCCCCACCGCCGAACCCAGCAGCGCGACCGCCACGACGAGACCGATCTGGACCGGGCCGACCTCGAAGTACCGCTGGATTCCGGTCACGGCCCCGTTGACGACGGCGCTGTCGTACCCGAAGAGGAAACCGCCCACCGCCGCCGCCGCCGCGATGAAGACGACGTGCCCGATGTTCTCACCGGGGCCCCCCGAAGGGGTGGTGCCGGTCATGAGGGTCCCTTCACCCAACCGGGCAGCACGGCGTCCCACAGTGCCCGGTCGCCAGGTCTTCGAAGACTAGGGACCGGGAGGGAGACACCGGTCGCCGCGACCCGGAGAATGTCCTCCTTCTTCATCGGGCTTTGTCGAAAAATCACAGATGGAAATCGACGTGCCGGAGCGGCGAGAACCGTCTCGCGCTCGCGCGGGGCACTCGCGGCGCGCCGACGCCCGCGCCCCGAGGAGGGGCGCGGTGCCCGGCCTACACGTGAGGCAGGACCTCCTCGGCGATGAGGTTCAGATGGTCCAGGTCGGCCAGGTCAAGCACCTGCAGGTAGATCCGCTCGACGCCCAGTTCGGCGAAGCGGCCGATCTTCTCGGTCACCTCGGCGGGGGTGCCCGCCAGACCCGTCGCGCGCAGCACGCCGAGGTCCTGCTCGACGACCCCGGCCCGCCGCGCGATCTCCGCGTCGTCGGAGCCGACACAGACGGTCTGCGCGACCGAGAGCACGACCGGCTCCCTGCCCTCCGCCTCGCATGCCCTGCCGACCCGGTCAAAGGCCTTCGCGGTGTCGTCCAGGGTACGAAACGGCACGTTGTACTCGTCGGCGAACCTGGCGACCAGGCGCGGGGTGCGCGTGGCGCCGACGCCGCCGATGATGATCGGCGGCCGGGGGCTCTGCGCGGGCTTGGGCAGCGCGGGCGAGTCCGCCAACCGGTAGTGGGCGCCTTCAAAGGAGAACGTCTCGCCCGCCGGTGTGGTCCAGAGCCCGATCAGGATCTCCAGCTGCTCCTCGAAGCGGCCGAACCGCTCGCCGACCGGCGGGAAGGGGATGCCGTACGCGACGTGCTCGGCGTCGAACCAGCCGGTGCCCAGGCCCAGCTCGACCCGGCCGCCGCTCATCTGGTCGACCTGGGCCACGCTGATCGCCAGCGGCCCCGGCAGCCGAAAGGTGGCCGGGGTGACCAGGGTGCCCAGGCGAATCGTGGAGGTGTCCCTGGCCAGGCCCGCCAGGGTCGTCCAGGCATCGGTGGAGCCGACGCCGGGGTCGCCCGCCCCGATCCGCATGTAGTGGTCGGAACGGAAGAAGGCGTCGAACCCCAGCCGCTCCGCGGCCAGCGTGACCATCAGCAGCTCGTCGTAGGTGGCACCCTGCTGCGGTTCTGTGAAGATCCTCAACTTCATGACGACCATTATCCGGGCACTCCGGACGGCATCCGCAGAAAGCCCACGCCGCAGCCGGAACGCTTGCTAACGTTCTGCCCTTCGACGCAACGGGTAGCGGGTCCGACACTCAAAGTGATCACCCCTGTCGTTGAGGAAGGGGGATCACATGCCCGTGGCGACCGACCGTCCGGACACTCGCCGGGCCCGCGAGCCCGGCACCCCGCCCCGGCCTCTCGTGGTGCTCGCCTCCATCGCGCTCGCCGCGGGAACCGGTGGCGCGATCTGGTTGCTGCCCCCCAGGGCACAGGGCGAGTGGGCCGTCGTCGGCAGGCGTGCCGGGGCGGGCGCGCCGCCCTCGGGGACCGCCCCCCGGCCCGCGGCCGAGCCGGCGCCCACACCGGCCGTCGTCCGCCCGTCGGGCTTCGTGGCGTTCGTGGACGCGGTCCACGAACCGCGCTTCAACCTCTCCAAGGCGGCCAGGAAGAGCCGCGTGCGCTGGTTCACGCTCGGCCACCTCACGGCCGGGCGCAGCGGCTGCGTCCCCAGGTGGGGCGGACTCCAGGGGCAGAGACGCAATCCGGTCGCCAACCGGCTCGGCCCCCTGCGCGCCGCCGGCGGGGACGCGGGCCTCGCCTTCGGTGGCCCCGCCGGACGCGAACTCGCCACCGCCTGCGCGGACCTCGGCCGGCTCACCGCCGCCTACCGCCGGGCGATCGACGCCTTCGACGCCAGGTACATCGACTTCGAGGTCCACGCCCCGGCCGGTGACGCCGCCGTGCGGCGGCGCGCCAGGGCGATCGCGACCCTGCAGCGGCAGGCCGCCCACGAGGGCCGCCCCCTCACGGTCAGCTTCACCCTCCCGGTCACCGGGACCGGCCTGACCCTCGGCGACCAGGAGTTGCTCCGGGCCACCCGGGCGGAAGGTGTCGAGATCGCCACCGTCAACCTGCTCGCCCCCGTTGGCACCTCCCCCGGTTCCGGGAGCCGCCTGCACCCGATCGCCTCCGCCGTCCGCGCCGCGCACCCGCAGATAGCCCGCTCCCTGGGGGAGAGCGCCGCCTGGAACCGGATCGCCCTGACCCCCGTGCTGGCCAGGTCCGGCGACCTCACCCGGCTCGACGCCCGCAGGCTCGCCGCCTTCACCAGCCGCAACAACCTGGCCTGGCTCTCCGCCAGGGGTGCGGCCCTCGCTCCCGGCATCACCCGGTTCCTCACCGGCGCGGCACGCTAGACAATCACCCCCCTCTGGGGTTATCTATGGGTTATAACCCTTCCATAACCCCCAGAGGAAGATGCGATGCCGAAGATCAACGTCTACCTGCCGGACGAACTGGCCGAGGCGGTCAGGAAAGCCGGTGTGCCGGTCTCCGCCGTGTGCCAACGGGCACTGGAACAGGCCGTACGGCGGGTCACCTCCATCCGCGAGACGGCGCTCAGCGCCCCCGACCTCGACGACCTGGCGGCGCGCTTCCCCCACTTCACCCCGCGGGCCCGGTCCGTGATCAAGCTGTCGGTGGAGCAGGCCCGGGCCCTGGGCGCGGCCGAGGTCGGCACCGAGCACCTGCTCGGCGGCATGCTCGCCGAGGGGGGCAACCTAGCGCTCCAGGTCCTGGGCGCCCTGGAGATCGACCCCGAGGAGGTGCGGCGCCGGCTGGACCGGCCGGGCGTCGATGCCCCGGCCGCGACCGGCGGCGAGGCCGAACTCGCCTTCGGGGCACCCGCGGCGGCGGCCCTGGAGATGACCGTCACCGAGGCCACCTCGCTCGGCCACAACTACATCGGCTGCGAACACCTGCTTCTCGGGCTGATCGCCGAACCGGAGGGAGCTGCCGGGCATGTCCTGCGGGAGCTGGGCGCCGAGCACCGGCTGACCCGCCGCGCGGTCTCGGCGGCCCTCGCCGGCTATGTCCACCTGCGCGCGCAGACCCAGGCCGCCTCCGCCGTCCCGGCCCCGCCCGCCGACGCGGCGAGCGCACTGTCGGCGGCCGTACGCGAGGAGCTCCGTCCCGTCCTGCGCAGGCTCGAACGGCTGGAGGAGCACCTCGGCCTCCCGGACGAGGCGTAGCCGGTGAGCGCGGCCGTGCACGTGGTCGCAGCTGTGATCACACGCCTGGCCGTGGGCGTCCTCGTCGGCGTACTCGTGGGCATGGGCTCGGATGCGGTCACGGGTGTGGTCACAGGTGTGGTCGCCGGCAGGTTGTGACGCGGCGTGGATGCGCCTGTGGAAAGCCGCCAAGGCCTGAGTGTGCGGCCTGGGGCTCGCCCGTCACACCTGTCGAAGCTCAGGGGATGTACACCTCGTAGTAGAAGCCCGCCAGATAAGGGCCACTCCTGCTGACCCAGTAACAGCCGACGAGCCCGGTGTACAGACCGCTCTGCGCGGCGTCATCGAAGGCGAGCTCGCAGGCGGCCAGGGTCTGGTAGGGGCCCTGCCGGTACCAGTCCGGTGTCGGCCAGCCCCCGGCGGTCACGGCCGCACCGGTCTGGGTGGCGGCGAAGGCGGGTGCGGTACCGGCCAGGACACCGGCGCCCAGCGCCACGGCGAGTACAACGGAATGTAACCGGCGGATCTTCATCGTGGGACCCCTCACATCCGGGAAGGAGAACACCTTCAGATGAGCACCGGCTACCGGGCCTGAGGAGATACCGGTTCTCCATATTTCGGCCGGATGGTGCGTTCGTCGAGGCTATTTCGCCCGGCCTGAACACGCGAGCGCCTCGCTCCTCCTCGCGGAGGGCAGGCGGGGCGCTCTTTCATGTGTCCTCAGCCAGGCTGAGATGATCACGTTGGGCCGGCCCAGGCAAGCGCGGTTCCGGCCCGCCCGACCATCGACCCCAAGGTGATCACACCTAGGATCATGAGACGTGCACGTATACGTCCTCCTCCGTGTCTGTGCTTGGTAACGAGCGTGCGTTCGCATTCGGAGCGATGGGTCGACTCCGAGGAGTAGGCCACGGACCGGCCGTACGTTGCCCTGACCGTGCCTGTCCGCAGCCACGTGAACCCAAGGCGGACCGGGGCTCTCGCACGTGCGGGACCGACGGTGGTGGCGATGGAGCGGAGGACAGGCATCTTCACGCGGCCCCCACGGCCGCCGAGAGGGCGGAGCCGGACCTCGGTGCGGGTGTGGGGTTCCCTAGTGGCCGAGCGGGCCGACGGAGGCGTTGAGGTGCTTCCTGGGGACGCGGCGGAGATCCAGCTGGAACGACGAGAGGCCCCCGCGGTGGAGCGGGGGCCTCTGCCCGGCCGCGAGGCTAGGGCGACCCCCTGCACGGCCGTACGGGGACCTACCGGGTGTCGCCGTTGCGGTCCACCCCCTGGCCTGTATCGGTCCGGGTCTCTTGTCTACTTGCCGTAGCGGCGAGACGTTCCAAGATCATGCGTCACACATGCGTCATGATCTTGGAAAACGCTGACCCCCACTGAACCATGACGTGTTGCATAACAGCGGGTCAGAGCCTAGATCGACCCGCTGACCAGCAGCGCCACACACTCCACGTGGTGGGTCATCGGGAAGGCGTCGAAGGCGCGCAGGTCGGCGAGGCGGTAGCCGCTCTCGGCGAACCAGGCGAGGTCGCGGGCCAGGGTGGCCGGGTCACAGGAGACGTACACGATCCGAGTGGCCTCAAGCGTGGTCACCCGGTCGACGACGTCGCGGCCCAGACCCGCCCGGGGCGGGTCGACGACGACCAGGTCCGCGCGCTCGATGCCGAAGCGGTCGAGGGCGTTCTCCACCCGTCCCCTGGCGAAGCGCGCCTGGGGGAGGTCACGGAGGTTACGCTCCGCGTCGCGGACGGCGACGGACTCGGACTCGACGCCGAACACGGCCCCCTCGGGGCCGACCGCCTCGGCGAGTCCGGCGGCGAACAGGCCGACGCCGCAGTAGAGGTCGAGGGCCCACTCGCCGGGCCGCGGTGCGGCGAACTTCAGGACCGCGTCGAGCAGGGTGGCGGCGGCGCCGGGGTGGACCTGCCAGAAACCGCTGCCGGTGACCTGGAAGTCGCGCTCACCGACGCGCTCGACGAGATGGTTGCGGCCGTGGACGACCCGGCTGCGGCCCTTGCCCTCGTCGACGAAGACGGCCACGCTCGTGTCGAGATCGGGTACGGCCACCGTGCGCCGGGGCCTGGGGGCGACCACGACCGCCTGGTCGCCGGTGGAGGAGGCGATGACCTCGACCGAGGAGGCGTTGCGCCAGTTCATCACCTCGGCGCCGACGTTCTCGACCTCGGGGTGGGCGATCAGGCAGGCGTCCACCGGCTCGATGTCGTGGGAGCGGTGGCGGCGCAGGCCCAGCCCGCCCTCGCGGTCGACGGCGAACTGGACGCGGGTGCGCCAGCCGAGACCGTCGGGGGCACCCGGGACCTCCTCGACGACGCCCTTCCAGTCGATTCCGCCCAGACGCTTGAGCTGCTCGGCCACCACGTCGGCCTTCAGCCGGCGCTGGGCGTCGAGGGAGGCGTGCTGCCAGTCGCAGCCACCGCAGCGGCCGGGCCCGGCGAACGGGCACGGCGGACTCACCCGGTCGGCGGAGGACTCCAGGATCTCGACGGCGTCGGCCCGCAGGAACCGGGAGGTCTCCTCGGTGATCTCGGCCATGACGCGCTCGCCGGGCAGCGCGTGCCGCACGAAGACGACCCGGCCGTCATGGCGTGCGACACACCAGCCACCGTGCGCAACCGGTCCCACCGTCAGTTCGATCACCATGGCCGTTGCCCCCAGAGAATTCGTCGTCGGTCGAGCCTCCTTGCGGTCAGGAGCGCATGTGCAAGGTTATGCCTTGACGTCCTCGTCCCGGGCCGCCTCCTGTCGCGGGCGGCGGGAGGCCCCCGGGGCGAGGGGCTCTGGGCGGCCCTTGAGCCGGTCGGAGGAGTGCAGCTGCCAGGGCACGCTGATGACCATCACACCGGGCTGGAAGATCAGGCGGGTCTTCAGGCGCAGCGCGCTCTGGTTGTGCAGGATGTGCTCCCACCAGTGGCCGACGACGTACTCGGGGATGTAGACGCTCACCACGTCGCGGGGAGAGCGGCGGCGCAGCGACTTGACGTACTCCAGGATCGGCCGGGTGATCTCGCGGTAGGGCGAGTCGAGCGTCTTCAGCGGCACCGGGATGCCGCGCCGCTCCCACTCCTCCTGCAGCTCTCTGGCCTCCGCGCCCTCCACGCCCACGGTGATCGCCTCAAGCTTGGAGGGGCGGGTGGCGCGGGCGTAGGCGAGGGCACGCAGGGTCGGCTTGTGGATCTTGGAGACCAGGACGATGGCGTGGTTGCGCGCGGGCAGTATCGACTCGTCCACCGCCGACTCGTCGACGGCGAGCTCGCGGGACACGTTCTCGTAGTGGCGGTGGATGCCCTTCATCATCAGGAACAGCACCGGCATGGCCACACAGACGATCCACGCCCCGTGGGTGAACTTGGTGAACAGCACGACCAGCAGGACCAGGCCGGTCATGACGCCGCCGAAGAAGTTGATGGTCCGCGAACGGTACATCTGGTGGCGGACCTTCGGGTCGGTCTCGGTTCTCAGACGCCGGCTCCAGTGCCGGACCATGCCGATCTGGCTCAGCGTGAACGACACGAAGACGCCCAGGATGTAGAGGTTGAGCAGGCGGCTGACGTCGGCCTCGAAGCCCCACAGCAGCAGGCAGGCCCCGGCGGCGAGGATCACGATGCCGTTGGAGAAGGCGAGCCGGTCGCCCCGGGTGTGCAGCTGGCGGGGCAGGTAGCGGTCCTGGGCCAGGATCGAACCGAGCACGGGAAAGCCGTTGAAGGCGGTGTTGGCGGCGAGGAACAGGATCAGCGCGGTGACGGCCGAGATGACGAAGAAGGGCAGCGAGCCGTTTCCGAAGACCGCGTCGGCGACCTGGGAGATGATCGGCTGCTGGTAGTAGCCGGGTCCGGCGGGCCGCCCGTCGATGAGCACGTCCCGGAAGGCGACGGCCGGGTCGGCGACCTTGACCCCCGAGGCCAGGCCGAGAGAGATGATGCCGACGAACATCGTCACCGAGACCAGGCCCATCATCAGCAGCGTGTTCGCGGCGTTCCTGCTCTTGGGCTTGCGGAAGGCGGGCACGCCGTTACTGATCGCCTCGACACCGGTAAGCGCGGCGCAGCCGGAGGAGAACGCGCGCAGGATCAGGAAGGCCGCCGCGAAGGAGGTCAGGTCGGACTGCTCGGCGACGATCTCGTATCCGGCGGTGGGCGCGCGCAGTTCGTCGCCGAGGACGAACACCCGGAAGCCTCCCCACATGATCAGGCCGAGGACGGCGAACATGAAGGCGTAGGTGGGGATCGCGAAGGCCGCGCCGGACTCCCGGATGCCGCGCAGGTTCACCAGTGTCAGCACGATGACGATGAGGATCGCGACCAGCGGCTTGTGCTGGGCGACATAGGGGATGGTGGCCCCCACGTAGTCGACGCCGTTGGCGACCGACACCGCGACGGTCAGCACGTAGTCGACCATCAGGGCACTGGCGACGGTCAGACCGGCGTTCGGGCCGAGGTTGACCGTGGCGACCTCGTAGTCGCCGCCCCCGCTGGGGTAGGCGTGCACGTTCTGCCGGTACGAGGCGACGACGGTGAGCATCACCACCACGACGGCGACGGCGACCCAGGGACTGAAGTGGTAGAAGGAGACTCCGGCCAGCGAGAGGATGACGAGGATCTCCTGCGGGGCGTAGGCCACCGAGGAGAGCGCGTCACTCGCGAAAACAGGCAGTGCGATGCGCTTGGGAAGCAGCTGCTCGTGTAACTGTGTGCTGCGTAGCGCACGCCCGATGAAAAGGCGTTTGACAAGGTCCGTCACCTTCGACACGTCTGCTGATGCTAGTCGTTATTACCCGGCTCCACTCACGCGGCGCTCCCGGGGGGCGCCATACTGGCTGAATACATCGGGAACAAGATCCGCCTCACAGCGACCGGCGGGGGAGCATGCATATCGTGATCATGGGGTGTGGCCGGGTTGGTTCGACTCTGGCGCACATTCTCGAGGACAGCGGCCACTCGGTCGCGATCATCGACCGTGACCCGCAGGCGTTTCGCCGCCTGCGGGCCGGGTTCCGGGGTCGCAGGGTCACCGGGATCGGCTTCGACCGGGATGTCCTGGAAGAGGCGGGCATCGAGGCCGCGGGCGCCTACGTGGCGGTGAGCAGTGGCGACAACTCGAACATCATCTCCGCCAGGGTCGCCCGCGAGACGTTCGGCGTGGACAACGTCGTGGCCAGGATCTACGACTCCCGGCGCGCCGAGGTCTACCAGCGGCTGGGCATCCCCACGGTGGCCACGGTCCGCTGGACCGCCGACCAGATCCTGCGCCGCGTCCTGCCCGAGGGTGCCGAGCCGCTCTGGCGCGACCCCAGCGGGCGCGTGGTGCTGATCGAGGTGGCCTACCACCCCGGCTGGATCGGCGCCCCGGCGCGGAGGCTGGAGGAGGCCGCGGGAACCCGCCTGGCGTTCATCAACCGGATCGGTGAGACCCTGCTGCCCAAGAACGACTCGGTGGTGCAGGAGGGGGACGTGCTGCACGTCATGGCGGCCGAGGCGGACATGGACCGCATCAACAAGGTGCTGTCCGCGGCACCGGAGGAGGGGCACTGATGCGCGTCACCATCGCCGGCGCGGGAGCGGTCGGCCGGTCGATCGCCGCCGAACTCCTGGAGAACGGCCACGAGGTCCTGCTCATCGACATCGACCCCAAGGCCATCAAGATCGACACGGTGCCGCGGGCGGAGTGGCTGCTCGCCGACGCCTGCGAGATCTCCTCGCTGGACGAGGCCGGCCTGGCCGACTGCCACGTGGTCGTCGCGGCCAGCGGTGACGACAAGGTCAACCTCGTGGTGTCGCTGCTCGCCAAGACGGAGTACGGCGTGCCGCGCGTGGTCGCCAGGATCAACCACCCCAAGAACGAGTGGCTGTTCAACGAGTCGTGGGGCGTCGACGTGGCCGTCTCGACCCCGCGCCTGCTGAGCGCGCTGGTCGAGGAGGCGGTCAGCGTCGGCGACCTGGTGCGCCTGATGACCTTCCGCCAGGGCCAGGCCAACCTGGTCGAGCTCACCCTGCCCGAGGACGCACCGGTCGTCGGCCACCGCGCGGGCTCGGTGCCGTGGCCGAACGACACCGCCCTGGTCGCGATCCTGCGCGAGGGCCGGGTGCTGGTACCCACCGCCGACGACCCGCTGGAGGCCGGCGACGAACTGATGTTCGTGGCCAGCCAGGAGGTCGAGGAGGAGCTGGCCGAACTCCTCTCCCCGCACCGCGCGCCGCGCTGAGCGGAGGGGCTTCGGAGCGGTATGACGGTCCGAAGCCCTCTCAGAGGTGCCCGCCAGGGGACGGCGGAGCGGGCTGTCGCTCAGGAGGCCGCGGGCCGCACCGGGGTCCGGCCACGGGCCAGAAGCCACACCATGGCGGCGAGCGCCGCGACCTGGAGCGGCCAGCCCATCGCGATCTTGAGGATGCCCAGCTCGGCGACCGCGTCGTCCCTGCCGATCAGGTAGACGGGGAGCTGCACCGCCACCCGGACCACGCACGGGATCATCAGCAGCCAGGTGAGCCTGGTGCACAGCCTCACCACGGCCGGATCCGCGCGCCACGCGGTCGGGTCACCGGTGACGGACCCGATGAGGAACCCCACCACCGGCCATCGGGTGACGATGGACAGCAGCATCACCACGGAGTAGCCGGCGTTGTAGAGGATGCCGGGCAGGAAGACGTCCTCCGCCTGGCCGGTGCGGGAGGCGAAGAACGCGCCGATGCCGATGCCGATCAGGCTGTTGATCACGAACTGCGGCGTCGAGCGTTGCACCAGCCGCACGACGAGCAGCAGCACCGCGGCCGAGATGCTGACGATCAGGGAGCGCTTCAGATCGGAGGTGGCGATCCACATGCCGGTGAAGGCGATGGTGGGCACGGCGGCCTCGATGACGCCCCGCACCCCGCCGAACGCCTTGGCAAGCTGACTGCGGATCGCGGCCTCGACCGTGTCGTGCGCGGCGGTCTCGCCGGTGGAGGTCATCTTCTCGCTCACC
The DNA here is from genome assembly GCF_040678965.1 of Streptosporangium sp. NPDC049248. Taxonomy (NCBI): domain Bacteria; kingdom Bacillati; phylum Actinomycetota; class Actinomycetes; order Streptosporangiales; family Streptosporangiaceae; genus Streptosporangium; species Streptosporangium sp. NPDC049248. The sequence goes on along the minus strand of NZ_JBFAQY010000013.1, from coordinate 52,699 downwards.
GTTCCGTGGTCATCGATCGCTCACGCACCGCCTGCCGGGCGCAGCTCGTATCTGGGGTTGAACATGACTTTGCGCCCATCCTGAATGCTGACCAGCCCTTCGGCCAGCACCAGGCGGCCAGGTTCGATGCCCGCGATCTTCCTGCGGCCCAGCCAGATCAGATCGATCACATCGGAACCGTCGTAGAGCTCCGCCTCCAGCGCGGGAGCGCCCCCGCGAGGGCGCAACGTCACCGTCCGCAGGGTACCGCTCACGCAGAAGCGTCGGCGCCCGCCACACGAGACGATGGGCGTGGCGCCTTGGCGGTCTAGGTCCTGCTGAAGCTCGTCGGCCTCCAGCTCGGCCTGACCGGCGGTCAGCCGGCGAAAGAAGCCTCGCAGACCGCTCTGTTTATGCGGTTCCTGAGAACCCACGGACCTCTCCTTCACGTACGAGTCGAATCAGCGTACGCGATCCGGCCTCTCAGCGGATCTCCGCGATCTCCGGTCCCCGGTCGAACGGGTCCAGGTCGGGCCTCCTGCCCCCGGCGGCCTGCTGCTCCACGGCCTGCCTGGCCTCGGGGGGCAGCCGGAGCTCGATCGCCTCCTTGGGGGCCATCGGCTCGTCACCGCGTACCACGACTATGTCCCGGACGACATCCTCCAGCGTCGCGGCGACCTCGGCGTCCTGTGCGGCGCGCCCGCTGATCACCGCGCGCAGGAACCAGCGCGGCCCGTCCACCCCGATATAGCGGACCGGCTGCTCGACGCCCTCGGCGGGGATCCTGGCGGCCAGCTCGACGCCGAACGCCCCCTCCCGCTCCTCCGCGGTGCCTCCGGCGCTCTTCACCCCCTCGGCCAGCTCGGCCCTGACCTCGTCCCAGATCCCGCTCCGCTTGGGCGCCGCGAAGGCGTGCACCTGCAGAGCACTCTCGTTGAACAGGACCACCGCACCGACGATCTGGTCGCCGGCCAGGTTGAGCTGGACCTCGAAACCGGGACCGACCGGCAGGCGCATGCCTCCGAGGTCGACCCGCTCACGCTCGGGGTAGGGCTCGTCGGCGTCCCACGGGCCCGACTCCCGCGCCGGGACCTGCGGGGTCTCGTCCACCGCGGCCTTGGCGGCCGGGGACTCCTCACGACGGCGACGTCGGAACATTTTCCTCACACTCCTTGAAGTTTCGCTGGTAACTCATCCCCCGCCGGATACGGCGGCGGGTGGCCTCCGGGGCCGAGGGTGCGCCCAGGTTCCGGATCATCGTCCGCCACCTCCCTCACCTCGTCGGAGTCACTCCCTGTCAGCGGCCCGTGGACCCGAACCCGTCCGCGCCTCGCACCGATCCGGGCAACCGGTCCGCCTCGTAGAACACCGCCCTCTCCACCTTCTGGATCACCAGCTGCGCGATCCGGTCCCCCCTGCGCAACCGCACGGTGTCCTTGGTGTCGGTGTTGAGCAGCGTCACTCTGATCTCGCCCCGGTACCCCGCGTCCACGGTGCCGGGCGCGTTGACGAGCGTCACACCGTACCTGGTGGCCAGGCCCGAGCGCGGGTGGACGAACGCGGCGTACCCATCGGGCAGCGCGATCGCCAGCCCGGTGCCGACCGCGGCCCGCTCTCCGGGGAGGAGTTCGACGTCCTCGGCGGCGTGCAGGTCGGCGCCCGCGTCACCCGGGTGGGCGTACGACGGCGGCGGCAGGTCGGCGTCGAGCCGGTGGATCAGCACCTCGACGGTGTGGGTCACGGGTTCACCTCGTACTCGTGATGCTCGTCGATGATCGCCTGGGCGTCGCCGTGTTCGGCGAAGTGCTCCATGCCCACCTCGATGAAGAGCGCTGCGGCCCGCACGGCGACCGGGCCGTCCGGGGAACCGATCCGGCCCTCAGCCTCAAGGTACGCCTTCCTGCCCGACATGCCGTTGCACCAGGCGCGCATATGCAGGACGGTACCGACCGGAACCGGGGCGAGATAGTCGGTCTCCAGCCTCGCGGTGACGTAGGGGCGCTGGAAGAGCCAGACCAGCATGCCGATGACCTCGTCCATCGCCGTGGCGAGCACGCCGCCGTGCGCCAGGCCCGGCGCCCCCTGGTGCGCCGTTCCCACGGTGAACGTGGCGACCACCGTGACCCCGTCAGGGGTGACGGCGGTCAGCCGCAGGCCCGTCGGGTGGTCCTCACCGCAGCCGAAACAGCCGCTGTAGTGGGAACCGAGGGTGGCGCCGGGGGCGGGCCCGCCGGGGAGCGGCCGTGGAAGGACGGCGTCTGGCGGAGGGGTGGTCAAGGCGGAACGAGTCACGGAGCAGAACGTTACCCCCTGGGCTGCGGTGATTCCTCATCCACCGGCTTTCCCGCTTCCGCCGCCGGTTCCGCCCCGCCCGGGTCGGGATGCGGCGAGGCCGGTGGCAGGGCGAGCGGTTCGTCACTGCTGAGCTCGGGCAGCGCCCGGTAGATCACGGCGGCCACCGGCACCGCCACCGCGGCCCCGGCGATACCCGCCAGGATGCCGCCCACGGCCAGCACCAGGATGATCGCCAGCGGGTGGAAGTGGAGCACCCTGCCGACGATCAGCGGCTGGAGCACGTGGTTCTCCAGCTGCTGCTCCACGATCAGGATGCCGATGAAGATCAGAGCGTAGATCGGCCCCTTGGCGCCGAGGGTGACCAGGGTGGCCACGGCACCGGCGAAGAAGATGCCGACGATGGGGATGAAGCTGGCCAGGAAGATCAGCACCGCGAGCGCCGCCCAGAGCGGCACCCCCATCCCGGCGAGCACGATGCCCATGACCACGCCGTGCACGGCGGCCACCGCGACCGTGCCCTGCACGTAGTGCGAGAGCGTCACCCAGGCGGTCCGCCCGGCCCTGTCGACGCGCGGCGCGACCCCGCCGAACCCCTTCAGGAACCACGACCAGATCCGGTCGCCGTCCTTGAGCATGAAGAAGGTCACGAACAGCAGCAGCACGATGGAGGCCAGCACCTCCAGCGCCACCGTGGCGCCGGTGAGGACCGTCTGGGTGATCTCGTTGCGCTGGTTGGTCATCTGCTTGCCGATCTCGTCGACCCAGCTGCTGATCTGGGTCGGCTGCAGATGCAGGGGCCCGGTGTAGAGCCAGTTCTCCACGTCCTTGGCCGTCCGGCGCACCTGGTCGACGAGGCCGGGGAACTCCTCGTTGGCACGCGCCCCGATGATCCAGCCGGTGCCGCCGAGCACCGCGAGCGCGACGATCATGGTGACCCAGGTGGCGTAGATGGGCCGCATGCCCATCGCGCGAAGCCGCCTGGTGACCGGGAACAGCAGCGCGGTCAGCAGGAGCGCGATGGCCACCGGCAGTATCACGATGTGCAACGTCGCGATGAACTGGGCGAAGTAGAAGACGGCCCAGCCGATGATGATCAGGCAGAGGCTCCACATCGCGAGGCGCAACACCGTGCGAGGTACCAGGTTCGTCAGGCGCTCCCGATCTGATGTCACACGTTCCAGACTGTCATGCCGGGAAGAGAAATGCGCGAGGGTTGTCGCAGGGACATGGAAAGCGGCGGCCCGGCCGTACGACGCCGCCGTGGATGCGCCCACCGGCGGTGACGGAGGCGGAGACCCACCCGCTTCGGGGCCGGGCGTCGGCCCACCGGGCCGGACGCCCGCCCTGTCGGGTCCGGGCGCCGACCCGCCGGGGCCGACGCCCGGCCGACCGGGATCAGCGCCCGCCCGGTCAGGGGCAGGCACTCACCCGGCTGAGGTCAGCGCTCATCCGGCGGGCGGGAGATCACCCTGTCTTCGAGGTAGCAGCTGCAGTTGCCACATCCTGGCGGCATGCCTGTCCTCCTCTCACCTGTCCTGCTGCCTTGACCGTACGACAGGATTCCCCGACGGCGAGGACAGATTCGCGTGCGCCCGGGGTCAGGTGAGGACGACCTCCACCACCAGGTCCCCCTCGCCCTCCTGGAGCACGAACTCGTCGATGACGCCCGCACCGCACAGGTCGTCCTGCGCCCGGCGCACGAGGTCGGTCCCGGCGCCGGTGACGATCAGCCGGGAGACCTCCGCGCGCATGGAGAGGCGGGCGTCGGACTTGGCCTTGCGGACCCGGCCGAGGACGGCGGCCACCACGGGCAACAGCTCGGGATCGCCTCCCCGCTCACGCGCCTGGGGCCAGGCCGCCCGGTGCACCGAGCCCTCACGCCACCAGGACCAGACCTCCTCGGTGACGAAAGGCAGGAACGGGGCGAACAACCGGAGCATGACGTCGAGCGCCTCCCGCAGCGCCGCGTGCGCCGAGCGCGCCGCAGTGCTCCCACCGTTCCCACCACTCCCGTCATTTTCGTGCGCGGTGTTCGCGTCGTCGTAGGCCCTGGCCTTGACCAGCTCCAGGTAGTCGTCGCAGAACTCCCAGAAGAACCGCTCGGTCCGCTCCAGCGCGCGGGTGTAGTCGTAGCCCTCGAAGGCCTCGGTGGTCTCGTGGACCACCTCCGACAGCCGGGCCAGCATCGACAGGTCGATCGGCTCGGTGACCTCCCCGCCCCCCTCGCCCAGGTTCAGGACGAATCTGGAGGCGTTCAGGATCTTGATGGCCAGCCGGCGGCCGACCTTGATCTGACCGGTGTCGAATGCCGTGTCGGTGCCGGGACGGCCGCCGGCCGCCCAGTAGCGGACCGCGTCGGAGCCGTACTGCTCCAGCAGGCCGAGCGGGGTGACCACGTTGCCCTGGGACTTGGACATCTTCTTGCGGTCGGGGTCGAGGATCCACCCGGAGATCGCGACGTGGCTCCAGGGCAGGGTGCCCTGCTCCAGATGGGCACGGACCACGGTGGAGAACAGCCAGGTCCGGATGATCTCGTGGGCCTGCGGGCGCAGGTCCATCGGGAAGACCCGCTCGAACAGGTCCCGGTCCCGCTCCCAGCCCCCCGCGATCTGCGGCGTCAGCGAGGAGGTGGCCCAGGTGTCCATGACGTCGGGGTCCCCGATGAAGCCGCCCGCCTTGCCCCGCTGGTCCTCGGTGTAGCCGGACGGGACGTCGGCGGAGGGATCGATCGGCAGCGCGGACTCGGGCGGCACGATCGGCGCGGAGCGGTCGGGCTCGCCCTCGCCGTCCAGCGGGTACCACACCGGGATGGGCACGCCGAAGAACCGCTGCCGGGAGATCAGCCAGTCGCCCGCCAGGCCCTGCACCCAGCTGTCGTAGCGGACCCGCATGTGCGGCGGGTGCCAGGACAGCTCCGCGCCGCGCGCCAGGAGCGCGTCGCGCAGGGCGAGGTCGCGTCCGCCGTTGCGGATGTACCACTGGCGGGTGGTGACGATCTCCAGGGGCCGGTCGCCCTTCTCGTAGAACTTCACCGCGCGCCGCACGGCGCGGGGCTCGCCCTCCATGTCGCCCGACGCGCGCAGCAGCTCCACGATCCGCTCGCGGGCGCCGTGCACGGTCCTGCCCGCCAACTCCGCGTACGGCTCCCCCGGCACGCCCTCGGGCGCGTCCGGCAGCAGCCTGCCGTCCCAGCCGATGACGGCGCGGGTGGGCAGGTCGAGCTCGCGCCACCAGACGACGTCGGTCACGTCGCCGAAGGTGCAGATCATCGCGATGCCCGAGCCCTTGTCCGGCTCGGCCAGGTGGTGGGCGAGAACCGGCACCTCGACACCGAACAGCGGTGTCCTGACCGTGGTGCCGAACAGCTGCCGGTAGCGTTCGTCGTCCGGGTGGGCAACGAGCGCGACGCAGGCGGGCAGCAGCTCGGGGCGGGTCGTCTCGATCCAGACCCGGTCACCGAACCCCCTGGCCCGCTGCTCCTCGGACAGGCTGAAGCCCAGCCGGTGGAAGGCGCCGGGCCACTCCCGGTCCTCCAGCTCGGCCTGGGCGACGGCGGTGCGGAAGGTGACGTCCCACAGCGTGGGCGCCTGGGCCACGTACGCCTCCCCCCTGGCCAGGTTGCGCAGGAAGGCACGCTGGGACGCGGTCCGCGCGGCGTCGCCGATGGTGGCGTACGTCAGCGACCAGTCGACCGACAGGCCCAGACGGCGCCAGAGCTCCTCGAACACCTTCTCGTCCTCGACGGTGAGCCGCTCACACAGCTCGATGAAGTTTCCGCGCGAGATCGGGATCTGCCGTTTGGGATCGGGTTTGGCGGGGGGCTCGAACGAGGGGTCGTAGGCGATGGAGGGGTCGCAGCGCACGCCGAAGTGGTTCTGCACCCGGCGCTCGGTGGGCAGGCCGTTGTCGTCCCAGCCCATGGGGTAGAAGACCTCGCGCCCGCGCATGCGCTGGAAGCGGGCGACGGTGTCGGTGTGGGTATAGGAGAAGACGTGGCCGACGTGGAGGGAACCGGAGACGGTCGGCGGCGGGGTGTCGATCGAGTAGATCTCCCCACGCGTGCGCGACCTGTCGAAACGGTAGGTCCCCTCGGTCTCCCAGCGGCCCGACCATACGGCTTCCAGGCCATCGAGAGTCGGCTTCTCGGGCATGGGCGCAGGGCGCGGTCGCTGTTGTGTCATGCCTCCCTATGGTATGGCTTCACGCGATGCGACGCTCGGGGAGACTAGTGTTCTTGATGCGGACAGAAAACGGGAGGACCACATGGCCGACAAGAGCGAGAAGCAGGACATGGCGTGGCGAGCCATCGGTGGCCTGCTCGGCCTCATCACCGCCTGGAGCGCCAAGAAGGTCATCGGGTTCGCCTGGGAGAAGAGCACCGGCAAGAAGCCGCCCGCCGACAGTGAGTCGCCGGACATCAGCCTCGGCGAGGCGATCGGCTACGCCGTGGTGATGGGGGTCGGCATGCAGGTGGCGCAGATCGTGGTCGCCCGCAGCGCCAGGAGGCGCTATGACGCGTGGAAGTCCCTGAAGGGGGCGGCCAAGGACGTCACCGGCTGACGGCCGCCGAACGCCCCGGCCCCGCCGGGGCCGGGGAGGACATGGGTCAGGACGACTCGAGCGAGGTGAGAAACTCCTTCGCCCAGCGGTCCACGTCATAGGTGGACACCCTCCGGCGTAGCGAGCGCATCCGGCGCGACAGGTCGTGCGGAGTCGCCCGCATCGCGGTCAGCATGATCCGCTTGAGGCCGTCGACGTCGTAGGGATTGACCATGAACGCCTGACGCAGTTCGTCGGCCGCCCCGGCGAACTCGCTGAGCACCAGCGCGCCGCCCAGGTCGTTGCGGCAGGCGACGTACTCCTTGGCGACCAGGTTCATCCCGTCACGCAACGGCGTGACCATCATCACGTCCGCCGCGAGATAGAGCGCGGCGAGCTCGTCACGGCCGTACGACTGGTGCATGTACTGCACGGGCTGCTGCCCGAGCTCTCCCTGCTCGCCGTTGATCCGGCCGACCTGGAGCTCGATCGAGTCGCGCAGCCGCATGTACTCCTCGACCCGCTCCCGGCTCGGCGTGGCGATCTGCACGAACACCGCCTCGCCCGGTTTGATCGTTTTCTCCGCGAGCAGTTCCCCGAACGCCTTCAGACGCTGGCCGATGCCCTTGGTGTAGTCGAGCCTGTCGACGCCGAGCAGTATGCACTCGGGATCGCCCAGTTCCCTGCGGATCTCCCTGGCCCTGGAGATGATGTGCGGCTCGCGGACCAGCGAGTCGAGCTCGCCGAAGTCGACGGAGATGGGGAACGCCCCGGCGCGCACCACCCGGCCGTCCACGTAGATCTCGTGCTTGTGGTGCTGGAGGCCGAGCAGGTGGCGGCAGAGCCGGATGAAGTTGGAGGCGCCGCCGGGGCGCTGGAAACCGACCATGTCCGCGCCGAGCAGTCCCTCCAGGATCTCGCGCCGCCACGGGAGCTGGACGAACAGCTCTATCGGCGGGAAGGGGATGTGCAGGAAGAAACCAATGCGCAGGTCGGGGCGGAGCTTGCGCAGCATGGCCGGGACCAGCTGGAGCTGGTAGTCCTGGACCCACACGACCGCGTTCTCCGCGGCCTCCTCGGCGGCGGCCTGGGCGAAGCGCTCGTTGACCGCACGGTAGGCGTCCCAGGTGACACGCGAGTAGACGGGGGTGGCGACCACGTCGTGGTAGAGGGGCCAGAGTGTGGCGTTGGAGAAACCCTCGTAGTAGAGCTCGACCTCGTGCTCGAACAGCGGGACGGGGACGAGCTGCATGCCGTCGTGCTCAAAGGGTTCGAGCCGTTCGCCGGGGGCCCCGTGCCAGCCGATCCAGGCCCCTTCCCTGCGCTGCAGGACCGGGGCGATCGCGGTCACGAGGCCGCCGGGGCTGCGCCGCCACATGTCCTCCCCCACCCGGTCGACGGGGAGGCGATTGGCGACGATCACAAACGTACTGCGGCCCGGCACAGATTCCTCCAGGTAGTCGGGGGCTTACTGAATTAACTACCCGTTTGAGGAGTTTCTATGGCTTTCCAGGCGGAAGGGCATGATGAACCCGCAGATCACTCCGTACCATCTCGCCGAGTTTCTTCGTGGCGGCGCGGTTGAGGACCCCTCCCGCCACAGCGCCGGTGAGAAAGGGACCCAGGGTGGTGAGGTGGCGTCCGAGAGTGCGCATCAGCCTGTTGCGCAGGGCGGTCTTGGTGGCGGCGCCGAGCGCGACGGTCATCGTTCCGGGGGACATGGGGTCGACACCGCGCTGTCTGGACCAGGCCGCCGCGAAGGCCATGGCCCGCTGGGAACCGTTGCCGGGCACCTGCATCCCGTACACCTCGTGGAGCTCCGCGATGAGCTTGACCTCGATCGCGGCGACGACGAGGGTCTCGGCCACCAGCTGGGCGGGGGCGGAGAGCAGAAGGGGAGGAGTGGCGAACTCGGCCGCGGCGACGGCCCCGCCGATGGCTCCGACCGTCATGGTGGCCTTGGCCGCGGTGCGCACCAGGTCGTCCGCCAGCGCCTCGGCGGTGAGGCCGTGGTGGTGCTCGGAGAGGGTGTGCAGGTCCCGGATGGGAATGCGGGGCGCCACGGCCATGAACGCGTCGGTCAGCCAGCGGCCCCGGCCCGCCCCCGGCTCCCTGGCCTTCCCGGCTCTCCGGGTCAGTGCTTTCGTGAGGCGGCCGAGCAGCTTTCGCCGCTCGGCCCCATCCATGTCACCCGGCTCCGCGAGCCGGCCGACGATCTCGGCTACTTCCCGATCAGACGCGTCGGACGACTCCCCGGCAGTGGAGTCGTCCGGCGCCGCATCGGTCTGCCTGTTCTCTGACGTCATGTCTCGGAACCTCCTCAAGGCTGTCCTGGGCCCCTATCCCATGGCTGGAAGAGCACACCCCGAACAGGCCATCGGAATTATCGTCAAGCCGCGCATTCCCGGCATATCTGCTGACCGTTCTTCTCAACGGCGAGCTGACTGCGGTGGTGCACCAAGAAGCAACGCGCGCAGGTGAACTCGTCGGCCTGACGAGGAATCACCCGGAGCGAGAGCTCCTCGTTCGACAGGTCCGCGCCCGGCAGTTCGAGCGACTCGGCGAGATCCGTCTCGTCGATGTCGATGCTGCCCGAGGACTTGTCGGTACGGCGGGCCTGCAGTTCCTGAAGACTGTCCTCACTGAGGTCGTCGTCGGTCTTGCGTGGGCTGTCGTAATCGGTAGCCATCGGTCTGCTCCATCCCCCTCATCTATCTGTGTGCGCTCACTCGCGCGTGTGTAACGTTCGAGAGGCACGACTTGTGCCCGATCTGCCGACGAGATTCCTGCTTCGGTACCCTGCCGGAATGGTCACTGAACCTCCCTACACGTGAGGGACGTACTGCCAATGGCCACGGTTAGCCAAATATGGCGTAAACCACAGCATCGGCGGCATGCACCACCGTGTTCGACGGCACATCCAACCACATGTACGGCGTGAACGAGACGCCCCCCGCCGGATCAACGTGCCTGAAGTCGCACGGTGACCACCAGACCTCCTCCGTCCCTGGGGATGGCGGTCACGTTGCCCCCGTGAGCCCGCACCACCGCGCGGACGATGGAAAGCCCGAGCCCCGCCCCCTTGTCGGAGTCGACCCGATCGGCGTTGAGCCGCCGGAACGGCTCGAAAAGACTGTTCACCTCGTACGCGGGGATATGCGGCCCCGTGTTGGCCACCTGAACAACCAGCGCGCCCTCCACCATTCCCGTCCTGACCCACAGGCGTCCGGACTCGGGGAGGTTGTGCTTGATGGCGTTCTCCACCAGGTTGGCCACACAGCGTTCCAGGAGCACCGGATCACCGACGGTCCCGGCACTGCGGAGCTCGGTGATCACGGTGACCTCGGCCTCCGCGGCCCGCGTGGCGAGCTGGTCGACGGCCGTCTCGGCCACGTCCTTCATGTCCACCGGCTTGCGCACGCTCAGCTCGCGCTCGCTGCGTGCCAGCAGCAGCAGGCCCTCGATCAGGCGTTCGTTGCGGGCGTTGACCTCCAGGAGGGTGCGGCCCAGCGCCTTGAGATCGCCCGACGCCTCCGGGTCGCCCAGCGCGATCTCCAGGACCGTCCGGTTGATCGTCAGCGGGGTGCGGAGCTCGTGCGAGGCGTTGGCCACGAATCTTCGCTGTGTGTCGAAGGCCACATTGAGCCTGGTGAGCATCTCGTCGAAGGTGTCGGCCAGCTCCTTCAGCTCGTCGTCGGGCCCCTTGAGGTCGATCCGCTCGTGGGCGAGCGTGGAGCCCGACAGCTTGCGGGCCGTGGCGGTCATCTGCTGGATCGGCTTGAGCGCCCGGTCGGCGACGATGTAGCCGATGATGACCGCCAGGATGCCGACCCCGAGCAGGGCCAGCAGCGAACGGGCCAGCAGTTCCCTCTGTACCGCGACGGTCGCGGCGTGCTGCTGCCAGTACCACTGCCGCTGGGCCTCGCGCGCCACCTCGGGAGAGACCAGCCCGTCCAGGTTGAGCGGGTAGTCCGGCCACACCGCGCCCAGCGCCCAGCCCACCATCAGGTAGATCACAAGCATGAGCAGGGCACCCGCGGTGAAGAACAGCGTGGCGTAGGTGATGGTCAGCCGCCACCGGATGCTGACCCGGTCCACGATCGCCCGCAGCCGGCTCAGCGGGGTGTGCTCGACCGGCATCGTGCCCGCCGGCGGCGGACCATCCCAGCTGGGCGGACCGGTCGGCGGCGGGGGCTGAGCACCTTTGCCCGGGGGGCCGGACCCGAGCTGCTCGCTCTTCCAGGCCCCCCGCTCGGAGTGCGGGCTGATCATCGGGTGGGTCGGCACGGCCCCCCGGTCCTTGTCCGCCGGGACGAACGTCGGACGCTCCTCTCCCCCGCCTGCCGGAACGTTCACAACCGGTACCCGACCCCTGGCACCGTCTCGATCACCTGAGGCTCGCCCAGTTTCTTTCTCAGCGTCATCATGGTGACGCGCACCACGTTGGTGAACGGGTCGATGTTCTCGTCCCACGCCTTGTCCAGCAGATCCTCCTGGCTGACGACCGCGCCCTCGGCGCGCATCAGCTCCTCCAGGACCGCGAACTCCTTCTTGGTGAGCGCCACCTCCGCGCCGTCCCTGGTCACCAGCCGCTTGCCGGGATCCAGGCGGACCCCCGCCCGCTCCAGCACCGGCGGCAGCGCCGGGGCGGAGCGGCGGCCCAGCGCCCGCACCCGCGCGACGAGCTCGATGAACACGAAGGGCTTGGCCAGGTAGTCGTCGGCGCCCAGCCCCAGCCCCTCCACCTTGTCGTCGACGTCGCCCGACGCGGTCAGCATGAGAATCCGCGACGCGGTACGGGAGGCCACCAGCCGGCGGCAGACCTCGTCACCGTGCACCTTGGGCAGGTCACGGTCCAGGACGATGACGTCGTAGTCGATGTAGCCCGTCCGCTCCAGCGCGCCGGCGCCGTCGTAGGCCACGTCCACGGCCATCGCCTCGCGCCGGAGCCCGGTCGCGATCGCGTCGGCGAGCACCCGCTCGTCCTCGACCACAAGCACTCGCACGGCTTATGGCACCTCCCGTCACATTCCATGAGCAGCCGCTGGAACGGCCCCTCATTCTCGCCCCATCCCCTGTAAGCACACGGTAAGGCCCTCCCAGGGGTAGACACTCCGTGTGATGTCGGAAACACACAGGTTTAGCTTCCCGGCCGCCATGGGTACAGCCGGTTCCAGTCTCCATCGCGGTACCTTCCGCCCCCATACGCCCGTGAGAAAGAAGGTGAGATGGGCGAGTTCACCACCACAATCGAACACCGCCTCGACCAGGCATACCGGAATCTGCAGGAGGCCAGGTCCTCCGGCGATGACTACCTCGCCGACACCTTCACCGCCGAGATCGAGGATCTCCAGCGTCTGGCCACAGACAACGGCGTCCCCATTCAGCGCTGATGGGAGGAAGCCCCCCGGCCATCTTGGCCGGGGGGCTCCCTCATGCCCGTACCGCGAGGATCCGGAGCGCGACGCCTCAGGCGTCGCGCTCCGGATCCAGCGGGAGCAGCAGGTCGTGCAGTTCCTCGAACAGACCGGGCGCCGCGCACAGGACGAGGCCGGGATTGGCCGGTCTGCCGGCCAGTCCACCGAGCCTGGCCCCCGCCTCCTGGGCGATGAGGCCGCCGGCCCCGTAGTCCCAGACGTTCGGGCCGCGCTCGTAGTAGCCGTCCACCCGTCCCGCCGCCACCGAGCAGAGGTCCGAGGCCGCCGATCCACCCCTGCGGATGTCACGTACCCGCGGCACCACGTGACGGAGCACCTCCGCCTGCACCTCGCGCCGCCCGCGCTCGTAGCCGAATCCGGTGGCGATCAGTGCCCGGTCCAGCGGCACACCGGTGTTACAGCGCAGTCGCTCCCCCGCCAGCCAAGCGCCCCCGTCCTTGACGGCGGTGAACACCTCTCCGCGGGGCACGACGTTGACCACCCCCGCGATCACCTCGCCGTCCACCTCGACCGCGATGCTGACCGCCCACTCGGGCAACCCGTACAGGAAGTTGACGGTCCCGTCGATCGGGTCGACGATCCAGCGGACCCTGCCGTCGCCGGTGGCGCCTCCCTCCTCGCCGAGGATCGCGTCGCCGGGCCTGACCGCCCGGATCCTGTCGCGGATCAGCTCCTCCGAGGCCCGGTCGAGGGCTGTCACCACGTCGGTGGGACTGGATTTGGTGACCAGCACCTCGGGACGGGACGGGCGCTTGGCCAGGAGCATCTCGCCGGCCTCCCTGGCTATCTCCTCCGCCAGCCTGCCGAAGGTCACGGTACTGTCCAATCCCCTCACCACTTCCTCACTCGCTCCTCACTCGCCTCGCCGGACCCGGGAACCGGCCCTGTCCTCCGCCGGCCGAAGGACACGGCACGGGTTCACGACAGCGACTCAGGGCGTTTCCACTCGCGGCCGAGGACATGCTGATCCAGGAAGGCCAGCACGGTCTCGTACCAGACGACCGCGTTGCCCGGCTTGAGCACCCAGTGGTTCTCGTCGGGAAAGTACAGGAACTTCGACTCCACGTCGGAGCGCTGCAGGTCCCACCAGAGACGCAGCGCCTCGCCGATGGGGACCCGGTAGTCCTTGTCCCCGTGGATGACCAGCATCGGGGTGGAGATGTTCCCCAGCGACCGGTGCGGAGAGAGCTTCGCGTACAGCCCGGTGCCCGGGGCTCCGAACTCGCGCTGCCAGTACATCGACGCGTCGGTGGTGCCGGCGAACTGGTCGAGGTTCCAGAGCGAGGCGTGGGTGACGATCGCACTGAACCTGTCGGTGTGCCCGGCGACCCAGTTGGCCATGTAGCCGCCGAACGAGCCGCCCATGGCGGCGGTCCTGGTGGCGTCGACCTCGGGCAACTCCAACGCGGCGTCGGTGATCGCCATCAGGTCGGCGTGGGTGCGCGGGCCCCAGTTGGCCCAGCCGCGCCGGATCATCTCCGGCCCGTACCCGGTGGAGATGCACGGATCGGGGAGCAGCACGGCGTAACCGTGCTGGGCCATGATCCATGGGTTCCAGCGCCAGGACCAGTCGTTCCAGCTGCCCAGCGGGCCGCCGTGGATCCACAGCAGGAGCGGCGCGGGATTCTTCGCCGAGGCTCCCTCGGGCAGCGTCAGCCAGGCCCTGATCTCCATGCCGTCGTCGGCGGTCGTGATCACCTCGGTGAGCCGGCCGGGCAACTCCAGTTCGGGGGCGGGGGAGGGCAGCTTCTCGACGGTGCCGTCCGCGGCCACCCTGACCGGGGCCGCGGGCGCGTCCACCGCGCCGCGCAGCGCGTAGACGGTGCCGTCGGGCGCGACGTTGAGCGAGGCGTACGCGGCGTCGTCACCGGTGAGCCGCTCCGGCGCGGAGCCGTCGGCCGGGACCCGGAAGATCGGGCGGCGGCCGTGATGGTCGGCGGCCACGAACAGCGAGCGGGAGTCAGGCGCCCAGACGATGTCGGACGGCCAGAGCGCCCCGCCCGCGGGGTGGCCCTCACCGGTGGCCAGATCGACGATCCACAGGGTGCTCTCGGGGATGTGGTCGATGTCGGCGTGGTTACTCCGGACGCACGCGACCAGGCGTCCGTCGGGAGAGATCCTGATCGGCCCGTCGAAGTCGTGGCCGTCGGCGGCGGCGAGGACACGCCTGGCCCCGCCGTTGGCCGTCTCGATGGCGACCAGTTCGAAACGGAGCTCGCCGTGCGGCAGCGAGACCCCCCAGGTGGCCACGACCGTGGAACCGTCCGGCGTCACGTCGTAGGCGCTGTGGCTCGCCAGGGCCTTGCCGGGCTGGGGGGTGAGGTCCCTGACCTCGGTCAGCCGCTCCTCCTCGCCCAGCGTGCCCGCGAACAGCCGGGGCTCGCCGGGACCTAGATCGTGATCCCAGTAACGCACCGGGTAGCTCTCGTGCAGAATCGCACTGATCCCCGCCTCCTTGCGCGTCTTGCGCCGCTCGGCCTCCCCCGCCTCGTCTCCCGGGAGCACGTCGGAGCAGAAGACCACGGTCTGCCCGCCGGTCGCGAATCCGGCGACACCCCCCGGTCTGGACGCGATCTGCCGGGCCTCTCCTCCCGCCGCGGGCAGCAGCCAGAGCGCCGGAACCTCCTCGTCGGCCTCCTTGACCGTCGGGTCGGGCCTGCGCGAGCCGAAGAGCAGATCACCACGCTGGGTGAACTCGGCCCCGGCCTCGCCCCTGACCGATCTGGTCAGCCGATGCGGCCTTCGGCCGTCGAGCGGGATCTCCCAGAGGGAGGTTCCGTAGGATCTGCCATCGGGGTTGAGCGCCTGCACCACGCTGACCAGGCGCGTTCCATCGGGGGATAGCCGCAGGGATGCCACCCGCGGCACGCCGACATAATCGCGGATGTCGTTAAATGGGGTCACAGTTTCGAACCTACCCCGGCTGCCGTCTTCGGACATGCCCCCAAACACTCATCCACAAATGTTGTTGATGACGGACTACTCATGGTGACCATGCGAGAGAACACCCCGGCATGCGGTTTGATGAAGGCCATGGGGAATTACGACGCACTGCTCGTCGTCTCGTTCGGGGGTCCCGAGAAGCCTGACGACGTGATGCCGTTCCTGGAGAACGTGGTGCGGGGCCGTGGGATCCCGCGCGAGCGGCTGCTGGAGGTCGAGGCGCACTACCAGCGCTTCGGTGGGGTCAGCCCGATCAACCAGCAGTGCCGCGACCTGATCGCGGCCCTGGCACCGACCATCGACCTTCCGATCTACTGGGGCAACCGCAACTGGCACCCCTACCTGGAGGACACGCTCCGCGAGATGGCGGGCGACGGCGTGCGCAGGGCGGCGGCCTTCGTCACCTCGGCCTACAGCTCGTACTCGAGCTGCCGGCAGTACATCGACGACATCGCGCTGGCCAGGGCCGCGGTCGAGGGTGCCCCCGAGGTGGTCAAGCTCCGGCACTACTTCGACCACCCGGGCTTCATCGCGGCGATGGCCGACCACACCCGCGAGGCGCTGGACCGGCTGCCCGACGGGCTCGGCGACTCCGCCCGGCTGGTCTTCACGGCGCACAGTATTCCGGTCTCGATGGCCGAGACGGCCGGCGAGAGCGGCGGGGCGTACGAGGCTCAGCTGCGCCGCGCGGCCACGCTGGTCACCGCCGAGCTGGGTGGCGACAGGCCGTGGGACCTGGTCTGGCAGAGCCGGAGCGGTGCCCCCCACATTCCGTGGCTGGAGCCCGACGTCTGCGACCATCTGCCGGAGGTCGACGCCCCGGCGGTGGTGCTGGTGCCGATCGGTTTCGTCTCCGACCACATGGAGGTCGTCTACGACCTCGACGTGGAGGCCGCGGCGACGGCGAGGAAGATCGGCCTGCCGCTGGTCAGGGCGGCCACGGCCGGCACCCACCCCCGGTTCGTCTCGATGGTCTCGGAGCTGCTCGCCGAACCCGAGCCCGTCGCGTGCTCGGCCACCTGCTGCCCGGCGCCGCCGCGCCGCCGCGGCTAGGGAGCCGGCGCCTCAGGGATAGGCGGCGGCATAGCCGCGGGAGATGGCCAGAACTTTGGAGACGTACGACCAGGAGTGGTTGTAGAACCAGATGGCCTTCTCCAGCTTCTTGCCGCCCTGGGCCGCTCCGTTGGCGCACAGGTAGTTGGCCGCCGACGGGACCGCGTCGTAGGGGCTCCAGATGTCGGCGACACCGTCGCCGTCGCCGTCCACGCCGTAGGCCTTCCAGGTGGCGGGCATGAACTGCATCGGTCCCTGCGCGCCCGCGGAGGAGGGACCGTTGTTGCGCCCGTGGGAGCTCTCCACCTGGCCGATCGCGGCCAGCACCGTCCAGGAGAGCCCCGGGCAGACCTCGGCCGAGGCGCGATAGAGCTCCAGGTAGCTGCCGGGTCTGCCGACCGTCACCCGGGCCGCCTTCGCGGTCTTGTCGGTACCGGTCTTCGCCGGGGCCGTCTTGTCCGTGCCGGCCTTGCCCGTACCGGCCTTCGCCGTGCCGGACCCACCGACGGCGACCACCTGGGAGCCTGAGCCGAGCAGCCTGCCCACCCGGGCCCTGAGCACGGCGGTGGCCTTCTCGGGCCCGTGCACGAGCAGCGCCACTCCCGGCGGCAGGCCCAGCCTGCGGCCGGTCTCCTCCCCCACGATGCCGTCCACGCCCGGCAGGCCCAAGGCGGCCGAGGCCGCGGCCCGCAGCCGGGGACCATCGTCCACCTGGTACTCCGCACCGAGGACCAGCCCCAGGCGGCGCGCCGCCGAGCTGTCCGCGACGAACTCGCCCCTGGCCAGGGCGCTCCACACCTCCTGCTGGTCGGCGACGGCCCTGGGAACCCACGCCCGGAAACGGGCGGGGTCGACCGCGAGGAGGTTGAGTCCGACCCCGGACACCTTGACCGCCCCGCCGTCGAAGGAGTCGATCTTCTGAACGTACTTGAGCCGGGAGATGTCCTCCTTGCTCTGCTCGGTCAGCGTCGACGGGGATATGACCAGTAGCCGGGGCGGGGTGGAGGTGAACCCCGGGCTGTCCGCCCCTTGGGGGCCGGGGGTCCCGGACGGCTGCGAGGCCGGGGTCTCCGGGGCGGGGCTCTGCGGGGCAGCGTTCTCCGGGTTTACCGGGTCCGCCGTGGCCGGCGGGGTCGCCGACCGGCCGACCACCGGCGCGATCGCCGCCAGGTCCCGGATGCGGGACTCCGTGACGGCGTTCCCGTCCGGGGCCGCGGGACGGCCACCGGTGATCACTGCGAGCGCGACGCCACCGAGAGCGACAAGTACGGCTAGAGCAACCATCACTGGGACGAATGCCCTCAACCCGGGAAGACGTGACACCGCGCTCACGTTAGCCTCAACGGCCCCCGTCGGGAGCCGTTGCCTGGAAAATCACTTGCCGAGAAGCGACTCCGTGCGGAATCGTCGGCATGTTCCACCCGCATAAAGCATCAGGGAGTGTCAGTGGTCGGGCCGTACCGGGGGCTCTTCAGTACGCCCGGCGTCAAGGGCTTCGTCATCGCGGGATTCTTCGGGCGGATGCCCATGTCGATGCTCGGCATCGGCATCGTGCTGCTCATCGAGGCGCTCACCGACTCCTACGCGACGGCGGGAGCGGTCGCGGCCACCGTCAGCGTCTCCTTGGCCGTCGCGGCTCCCCTGTCGGGGCGCCTGGTGGACAGGTTCGGCCAGGCCAGGATAGTCATCCCGCTCACGCTGGCGCACGGCGCCACGCTGACCGGCATGATGCTCTGCGCCAAGTTCGGCGCCCCCCGGTGGACGCTCTTCGCCACCGGTGTCGCGGTCGGCGCGACCGCGCTCTCGCTCGGCTCGCTCGTGCGCGCCCGCTGGTCGCACCTGCTGGGCGGGACGGCGAGGCTGCACACGGCGTTCTCCTTCGAGTCGGTCGCGGACGAGGTCATCTTCGTCGCGGGTCCGGCACTTGTCACCGCCCTGGCCACCATGATCAACCCGTACGCGGGCCTGATCGTGGCTCTGACCTGCACGACCATAGGCACCATCGCCTTCGGGCTGCAGCGTGGCACGGAGCCGCCCATCCGCCCCAGGGAAGAGCGCTCGGGCACCCCGATCACCATCCCCGGCGTCGCCCTGATGTCATGCGCCTTCCTGGCGATGGGGGCGGTGTTCGGCTCTGTCGACCTGGTCACGGTGGCGTTCGCCGAGGAACAGGGCGCCAAACCCGCCGCCGGCCTGCTGCTCGCCTCGTTCGCCGGCGGGAGCCTGGTCTCCGGGCTCTGGTACGGCGCACGGCAGTGGACCGTCTCGCTGCGCGGCAGGTTCATCGGCTCGCTGGCGGTGTTCGCCCTGGGCCTGACCCCGATCATGCTCATCGACGACGTCAGGACCATGGCGGGCGCGCTCTTCCTGGCCGGGCTGGCCATCTCCCCGACCGTCATCACCGGCTACAGCCTGACCGAGCAGCTGGTCCCCGTCCACCTGCTCACCGAGGGCATGGCCTGGATCTCGACCTCGGTCGGGTTCGGCGTGGCGATCGGCGCGTGGGCGGGCGGCAGGCTCACCGACGCGTTCGGCGCTTCCAACGCCTACGGATTCTCCTTCGTCTGTGCCCTGCTGGCCGTGACGGTCGGCGTCGGCGGCTCCGCCTGGCTGCGAACCCCTGTCGCCCGGCAGCAATCATGAGTATTGTTCATATTCGCTGGCGGAGCGAGTGACGAACCGGCGGTAACCCGCGTCCCAGGGGCGTCGACGCCCGCGACAGGGCCGGGTGACGCCCGCAGGGCAGGAGCGAACATGGGCGAGACCTTCCGCAACTGGGCGGGAAACCAATCCGCCACCCCCACGGAGGTCCGTACGCCGTCCGATGCCGAGGGGGTCTCGCGGGCGGTGCGCGACGCCGTCGCCTCGGGACGCCGGGTGCGGATGATCGGCAGCGGGCACTCGTTCACCTCGGTCGCCCTGACCGACGGCATCCTGCTGCGGCCGGACGCGCTGACCGGGATCCGCGAGGTGGGAGACGGCTGGGTGACGGCCGAGGCGGGGACGACGATCGGCACGCTCAACCGGGAACTGCACCAAAGGGGGCTGGCCCTGGCCAACATGGGCGACATCGACGCCCAGACCCTGGCCGGGGCCGTCCAGACCGGCACCCACGGCACCGGCAGGGACCTCGGCGGACTGGCCGACCAGGTGCTGGCACTGGAGATGGTGCTCGCCGACGGCGAGATCGTCACAGTCCGCGGCGACGGCGAGGGGAAGATCCGCGGGGTGGCCGAGCAGGACCTGTTCGACGCGGCCAGGGTGGGCCTGGGCGCCCTCGGCGTGGTGACCGCGGTGACCTTCCGGGTGGAGCCCTCCTTCCTGCTGCGCAGCGTCCGGGAGCCGATGGCGCTGTCCTCGATCCTGGACTCCCTCGACTCCCTCGTCACCGGCAACGAGCACCTCGACTTCTTCTGGATGCCGCACACCGACACCTGCCTGACCAAGCGCAACAACCGCAGCCCCGGCCCGGCCCGGCCGCCGAGCGCGCTGAGGTACTGGCTCGACAACCACTTCATGGAGAACACCCTGTTCGGCGCGGTGTGCGGCATCGGTGGCCGCTACCCGGGCGCCATCCCCCGGCTCAACGCGCTCTCGGCCGCGACGCTGTCGGCCTCGACCCACACCGACGCCTCACATCGGATCTTCACGAGCGTGCGCCGGGTACGCTTCCTGGAGATGGAGTACGCCATCGCGCGCGAGCACCTCGGCCAGGCCCTTCGCGAGGTCCGCGACCTGCTGGAGGTCAGGGACTGGAAGATCAGCTTCCCGATCGAGGTGCGGGTCACCCCCGCCTCGGACGCCTGGCTGTCCACCGCCTACGGCAGGGACTCGGCCTACATCGCCTGCCACGTCTATCGGCCGACCCCGAACCCCGCCTACTTCGAGGGCGTTGAGGAGATCATGACGAGGCTCGGCGGCCGCCCGCACTGGGGCAAGCTGCACACTCGCGACGCGACCTACCTGACGAGGGTCTATCCCCGGTTCGCCGACTTCCTGATGGTACGGGACGCCCTCGACCCCGGACGCGCGTTCGCCAACGAGTATCTCGACACCGTCCTGGGCTGAGGGCCGCCGAGGCGGCCCCGTTCCCCCGATTCGGCCGCTTCTCACAAGCTTTCGGTAAAGGGTGACGCAAAGGCTCGCTCGAAGAGTGACGCGTCCGCGTGTCCCGTCGTTCCCCCGGCACGTGCGACGGGCAGATTCGCAGACGCCCGCGCCGCTCGACCCCGAGGGAGTCCGCTGGAGATGACCTTCTCCCGCCGTCCATGCCAGCCGCCGCCGCGATCCGTCGTCACGGACCGCGACGACCGGCCCCCGCACAACGCCGCGATCGCGACACACCCTTCCCGGACCGGCGGACCGGCCTCACCGCCATCTTCCGGTTCTTGGCGGAAGTCCGCAGCGGTTCACCGGGTTATCCATGAGAATCCCCTGAGGACCCCGAAGTTGCTGCTCCAGACCGGTGCCCTGTAATTAGATGAATGGAGCAAATGTGACCGGCGTCACATCGCTGCGAGCCCCATCCAGGAAGGCGATGTTCGGACATGCCGGGTACGGTGCTGGCAGGCAACCGGCACACGCGAGAGACTCAAGGGTCCGGGGGAAGATTGAGCACGACGACGAAGGGACTCGCATGCAGGAGCTCCGACTCGTCGCGGTGAGTGAGGACGGGACCTATCTCGTGCTGGCGACAGCCGGCCGGGGTACCCGGTTCACGCTGCCCGTCGACGACCGGCTCCGTGCTGCCGTCCGCGGCAACTTCTCCCGTCTCGGCCAGTACGAGATCGAAGTGGAGAGTCCGTTGCGCCCCAAGGAGATCCAGGCCCGGATCCGTGCCGGCGAGACCGCGGAGGAGATCGCCAATACGGCGGGCATCCCGGTCGAGCGCGTGCGATGGTTCGAGGGCCCCGTGCTCCAGGAACGTGAGTACATGGCACAGCAGGCGCAGCGCTGCGCCGTACGCCTGCCCGGCGACTCCGCTCCCGGTCCCACTCTCGGCGACCTGGTCGCCGAGCGGCTGACCCGCCGCGGCGTCCCCGCCGACGAGATCGAGTGGGACTCCGCCAAGCGGGACGACAACATGTGGCGCATCAAGCTCGGGTTCGTGTGGAACGGTCACACGCGCAACGCCGAGTGGCTCTTCGACCCGCGCCGACGCCACATCACGCCCCACGACGACGAGGCCCTGCGCCTGTCCAGCGGAGAGGACGTCAAGCCGGTCGAGGACACCACGGTCACGCCGTTCGTGCCGCGGGTGGCCAAGCTCGCTCCGGTGCCGCCGCTGGCTCCCGAACCGCCGAACCAGCAGCCGGTCGCCTTCCCCTCGGTCCTGCGGCACGAGTCCGTGGCACAGCCCCGGCCCGCCTACGCCCAGACCGAACCTCCGGCCGCCTACCAGCAGCCGCCCATGCCTCCGCTCCCCGCCGGATACGAGGCCCCGAGGGTGTCCGTGCCGCCGCTGCGCGCTCCCGACCCGGCCGGATACCAGTCCGACCGGGCATCGGAGCCCGCCGCTCCCGCGGCCGAGGGCCCCGATCCCGCCGCGCGGGTCAGGCCTCCGGAGCCGGTGCTGCCGGAGCCGGTCACCGCGTACGAGCCGGTCTCACCGGCCGCGCAGGAACCCGCCGCGTACGAGCCGCTGCCCGCCCCGGAGCCTGAGCCCGCGGCACCCGCCGCGCCACAGCCCGTTGTCGCCGTCCAGTCCCCTGTGACGGCGGCCGAGCCGGCTCGGGTCGGGCCGCTCTCGGCCGGCGCGCCGGAGCCGGTGCCCGCCACGACGCGGGAATCGGCCACCGGATCCGACCTGCCCGAGCAGGCTCCGGCGCACGCGCCGGCCACTCCCCCCGAGCCCGTGGTCGCGGAGGCCGCGAAGACTCCGGAGGCCGCGAAGGCCCCGGAGGTCATGGAGGTCATGGAGGTCATGGAGGCTCCCCAGGTCGCCGAGGTATCGGCCCCCCTCCCGCCCACCGCCGTGACCCCGCCGGAGCCTGTCGCCGTCCCGTCCGAGCCCGCCGAGCAGCGGTCCGCGGCGGACGAGAAGACGGCAGGACAGCCGGTCTCCACGAAAGCGGAGAACACCATCGCGGCGAAGGAGACCC
Organism: Streptosporangium sp. NPDC049248; assembly: GCF_040678965.1. Lineage (NCBI taxonomy): Bacteria > Bacillati > Actinomycetota > Actinomycetes > Streptosporangiales > Streptosporangiaceae > Streptosporangium > Streptosporangium sp. NPDC049248. Next base: position 30,351 of record NZ_JBFAQY010000013.1, on the reverse strand, counting down.
CCGCGCCGGAGTCCGAACCGGCCCAGGAGGGTTCGATAGCCGTACCGGCGGCGCGCGTCAGCGTGGACGAGCGGGCCAAGGCCGAGCCGGGCAGGCAAGAGACACAGGGGGACACGGGGGCCATGCAGGAGACCAAGGTCGACAAGCCCGCGGCGGAGAAGCCCGCGGAACCGCCGAAGCCGGCACCGGCTCCGGCGCGGCCTGCCAAGAAGTCCCGGGGGCGGCGGGCGTCCGTGCCCACCTGGGACGAGATCATGTTCGGCGCCCGCCGCCAGGACTGATCGCACCACGTCAGGCGGGGGCGACCGGGACACCGGCCCCCCGCCTCACCGTATGTCAGCCGTTCCCCGGCTCCCCGGGCGAGGTCGACCTGTCCCGCGTGGACGGTTCGCCGGGTGCTGCCGATCCGAGGGGCGAGGACTCCGCGGGAAGCGGGTTTCCGCGGCCCAGGTCCTCGGAGACGAGGAACGGGGCCAACCAGGTCGGGGTGACCTCGGCGGCGAAGGCCGGTCCCTCGGCCTCACCGACGTCGAGGGCGGCGTAGCCACCGGTGCCCGCACCCACGCCCGCGGTCACGGTCAGCAGACCGGCGCGGCGCTGGAACCAGGTCTGGCTCAGAGTCCAGCCGACTACCGCCCGCTTCTCCACCACCGCCTGAGAGCGGCGTAGCGACCCCGAGCGGACCGACAGGCGGCTCCCGTCGTAGGTGTGGCCGAGGGACCGGTAGCGGTCCAGGCCGAGCGGGACGCCCAGCAGCGCGAGGATCAGGGCGGGCACCGCGAGCGCCCACCAGAGCCCGGACCAGAGCAGGGCCGCCGTCGTCGCACAGGCGGCGACGACCAGCCACGGGAAGATCGCCCGAAACAGCCGGCGCCTGCGTGCCGCCGGCGGGTGGGACCGCAGCCCGGTGGTGATCGGGCCGATCGCCTCACCCACCACGTCGAGCACGGTCTCCCTCGGGGCGACGGGAAGCAACTGGCCTCGGGTCTCCGAGTCGCCGAGACCGGTCACGATCGCCCATGCGCGGCCGAACCCCGCCCAGCGCTCGGCCGGCCCCTCCACGAACTCGAACCCTCGCACCCTGCGCCGCTCCAGGGACACGCTCCTGCGCGTGACCAGACCGCGCCCGGCGATCAGGTATCCCTCACTGGCGCGGAGTGTGAAGTCCCAGTTGAACACCGCGTACATGACCACGCCGACCACCGGCATGGCCAGGAGCAGCAGTACCAGGGCCGCGGTGAGCAGGGGCGGATGCTCCCAGAGCCACTCCCCCGCGCCCATCACGACCCGCCTGTCGATCTTGAGCTCGCCGCCCCACTGGAACGCCAGGCCCACGGCACCGGCGACCAGCGCGAACGGGGTCAGCAGGTAGGAACCGGAGAGCGGGCCGTAGACGAGCCACTTCCGCGGCAGCACGAAGAACACCCGCTCGAGGGTCGCGTCACCCACCTCGTGACGGACGACGGCGGGGGCCGCCGGCTCCGCCGCGTCCGCGGCCGTGAGCTCACCCGGGCCGGACGCCGAGGCCGTCTCGCGCGCCTGGGCGCGTCTCGCCATGCGGGCGCGTGCGTGCCAGAGCAACACCGCCTTGAGCCGCTCCCCCTCCTCCACGGTGACCCCGTCGAGCTCGCCCTCCTGCTTGTCGTCGCCGCCGGCGCCGGTGTCGATCCGCAGGACGGCGATGCCGAGCAGGCGGTGCAGCGGCGGGGCACTGACGTCGACGCCGCGGATCCGCTCCAGCGGGATCGTCCGCACCGACCTGCTGATCAGCGACCGGGTGAGCTCCAGCCGATCACCGGCGATCCGGTAGGTGAAGGTGACCCAGCGCACGGCCGAGAACGCGACGGAGCCGACGACGCCCAGCGCCGCCCACACGAACGACCCCGGAGAGAACCCGCCGAGGAACAGGACACCGGCCAGCGGCAGGAAGAGCGAGGGCAGCATCCGGATCGGATCGGTCAGCAGCACCTTCGGGCTGAGCCGCAGCGACGGCCCCGTCCGGTCGGCCGGGCGAGCGGGATCAGGACGCGGGACGGATCCGGGAGACCCGGAACCGGACACCGAGGATTCGGCGCCCTCCCCTGCCCCGCCGGCCGAACGAGCGGGGTCAGGATCAGGGACGGCCCCGGAACCGGGCACCGGGGGTTCGGTGCCCTCCGGCCGCTCCGCCGGTGAACGGCCGCTGGGGGATCCGGTCACGTCGCGTCGTCCCTGAGCTCTTCCGCGCGACGGGCGAGCCCCTCGGCCAGTTCGGCGGCGACCGCGTAGTCAAGGCCCTTGATGGTGGACGAGCCCGCGTGGGAGGCGGTGCGGATCTCGACGGTCGCCAGGCCCAGCATGCGCTCGAACCAGCCCTGCGCCTTGTCGACGGTCTGGATCCTGCTGACCGGCACGAACACCCATTCCCTGCTGAGCCACCCGGAACGGGCGTAGACGACGTCCTCGCTGAGCTCCCACCTGTGCACGGCGTACCGCCAGAACGGCTCGATGAGCGTGCCGGGCACCAGTAGCAGCACCATCAGCCACGGCAACCACCAGATGTTGTCCAGCGCCCATCCGGGCAACCACGACCAGCGGCCCTCGTCGATCCACCTCGCCAGCAGGAAAGAGCCGCCCACCAGGAGAAGGGACCAGAGAATCCCCTCCGTCAGCCACAACGTGACCGCCTTGCGCGAGATCGGGTTGGCGGGGGCGCGCAGGGAGACCCGGGCACGCCCGGGAGTGCCCCTGCGACGTTCACCCGGCCGACCGGCCGCCGTGGCCTCCTCCGGGGCGGGGCTGTGCTCATCGGCTCGGTCGCTCACGCTGTCAGCCTAAACGGTCACGTCCCACGGGGCGCTCCGGCGATGTGACGCAAAAAGTCCCACCGGAGCCCGGCGGGTCATCGCGGCAGGTCCGCGGGGCAGGCGCTCCGACAACGCGGCTCCCCTACCGCGATCCGGTGTCGCCCGTTCCCCCTCCAGCCGGGCCGTGGATCGAAAAAGTGTCGGTGGCGCGGTACATGCTGGAGATCCGGAGACTACGGAGGGCATGACCGATGACCTACGCGATCCAGGCCGAGGGTCTGGTGAAACGCTACGGGGAGACCCGGGCACTGGACGGGGTGGACCTCCTCGTTCCCCAGGGAAGGCTGCTCGGTGTGCTCGGCCCCAACGGGGCGGGCAAGACCACCGCGGTGCGCATCCTGGCGACGTTGCTCCGCCCCGACGCCGGCACCGCCGTCGTCGGCGGCTACGACGTGACGCGCCAGGCCCACCAGGTGCGTTCGCTGATCGGTCTGACCGGCCAGTACGCCGCCGTCGACGAGATGCTCACCGGCGTCGAGAACCTGGTGATGATCGGCCGCCTGCTGGGCATGACGCGCGCCGACTCCCGGGCGCGCGCGGGCGAGCTGCTGGAGCGCTTCGACCTGTCCGACGCCGGCGGGCGGGCCACCAAGACCTACTCCGGCGGCATGCGCCGCCGCCTGGACCTGGCCGCCAGCCTGGTCGGCCGCCCCCAGGTGCTCTTCCTCGACGAGCCCACCACCGGGCTCGACCCGCGCAGCCGCACGGACCTGTGGAGTGTGGTGCGCGGCCTGATGGCCGACGGTGTCACCGTGCTGCTCACCACCCAGTACCTGGAGGAGGCGGACCAGCTCGCCGACGACATCGTCGTCTTCGACCACGGCAGGGTCATCGCCTCCGGCACCTCCGACCAGCTCAAGGCGACCACCGGCGCCCAGGTCCTGGAGGTGCGCCCCTCACAGGCCGAGCACCTAGATCTGGTCGGCAAGGTGCTGGCCGACGTGCTGGGCGAGGTTCCCGACCTCAGCGGGGGCAAGGCCACCGCCTCCGTCCACGACCCCGCCACCGTCCCCGCGATCGTGCGCCGTCTGGACGAGCAGGGCGTCGTCGCCTCGGAGCTCGCGCTGCGCAAGTCCAGCCTGGACGAGGTGTTCCTGGCCATCACCGGCCACCTGCCCGAGGACGAGGAGACCTCCGACAAGGAAGAAGAGGCGTTCGTGTGACCACACTGACGACGACCATCCCGCAGATGGCCGCCAAGCGCGTCACCCCCCTGGCGACTCTGCAGCAGACCATGACACTGGCCTGGCGCAGCCTGGTCCAGATCAAGCACAACCCGTGGGAACTGCTGGATCTGAGCATCCAGCCCATCATGTTCCTGCTGCTGTTCACCTACGTCTTCGGCGGCGCCATCTCCGGATCCACCGGCGACTACCTGCAGTTCGCCCTGCCCGGCCTGCTCGTGCAGAACGCCCTGTTCTACACGCTCTCCACCGCCATCGGCCTCAACACCGACATCACCAAGGGCGTCTTCGACCGGCTGCGGAGCCTGCCCATCGCCCGCACCGCGCCCCTGTCCGGGCGCATCATCGCCGACACCGTCAAGCAGATGTGGGCCTTCGCCCTGCTGATCGGCTTCGGCATGGTGCTGGGCTTCCGGGTCACCACCAGTTTCTTCGGACTGCTGGGTGCCCTGGCGCTGCTGGTCGTGGTCGCCCTGGCCATGTCCTGGATGTCGGTGCTGATCGGTCTGAAGGCCTCCAGCCCCGAGAAGGTGCAGATGATCGCCTTCTCCACGATGATGCCGCTGACCTTCACCAGCAGTGCCCTGGTGCCCTCCGCCACCTTCCCGTCCTGGCTGAAGACCTGGTCCGACCTCAACCCCGTCACGCACCTGGCGGACGCCATCCGCGGCCTGCTCATCGGCGGCGACGTCACCAGGGCCGCGCTCTTCTCGCTGCTCTGGGCCGCCGGTTTCGCCGTGGTCTTCGCCCCTCTGGCGATCCGCGCGTTCCGCAGCCGCGTCTAGGCACCCTTTCCCGAAGTGCCCCTGAGCGCCTCCCGGGTCTCTGCGCCCGGCGTGGCCGGGCGACGCCTCACCACGTCGGGGGCACTCCGGGGCGGCTCTCCCCGGGAGGCTCCAGACAGGCCGCTGCACGAGGTTTCCGCCAGGGCCGGGAAAACGGTCCGGCTGGATCCGGCAGGGGCGGGGTGGCCCATTGGAGGGGCGGCTCGGGGGCACAGCCGCCACGGGCGCTCCAGCCGCCGCAGATGTGCCAGGCGTCACGGCCGCCGGAAACGACCAGACATGGCCGGCGCGTGACGGCCGGGGGACGGCGAAACCAGTTTGATGTTAACTCTCGCCCCTTCCGTCCCTCGATTTTGCCCGTTTTTCGGCCTTTTCCCACCCGCGGAACCTCGCGATCCGGTCTGCGCATCTTCCAGACCCGCGTAGCATCATCGGGCATGGGGCAGCCAAACATGTCTACGCGCCGCCCGCGGCTGATCTCGGGAACGGCGATCGCCGCGGCGCTCGTCGTCATGTCCTCGGGTTGTGGGATGGCCAGCGGCATGGCCTCGACGGAGAGATCTCAGCTGGAGCCGATCAGCGTCTCCAGCCCCCGGGTCAGAGACGGCGGCCCCCTGCCGTCCGACTATTCATGCAAGGGTTCGGCTGGTAATCCCCCGTTGCGCTGGTCTCGCGTGCCCGAGGGCACGAAGTCCGTCGCGATCGTGGCGGACAGCAACTCCCGGACAGGCGGCGAAGTGCACTGGGTCGTTTTCGACATCGACCCCCGCACCAACGAACTGCCTGAGGGTGGCGTCCCGGTGGGAGCCGTGGAGGGAAGCACGACGAACGGCAAGGTGGGCTATAGCCCCCCGTGCGGCGTCCAGGAGAACTATCGTTTCACTGTCTACGCGCTCGACGGCAAGGTCGATCTTCGCAAGGGAGCCTCCCTTGGCCAGACCTTGAGGAGCATCGCGGACAAGACGATCGCCTGGGGACGGCTCACCGCGGCGCACATCGAGTGACTGGCCAAACACCGGAGGTAGTAATGGTTACCAATTCTTCACTTAGGGTGTGACAACGCTCATAGTGGTCCGACACAATCAGATCCAATGTCCAAGCGCAGGTGATGCATGGGGGAAGGTCGCGTCGATGGCCGCGCGACCTCACCGGCGCCGCTGTAAGGCCATGGCCTTGAGGGTGGTGCAATGATCGCGGTCGTAGTAAGCCTGGTCGCCGTCGTGCTCCTCGTGCTCGTCGTCGTGGCACTGGGAATGCGGTCGATGAACCGCAGGGAGAGCGCACTCCCCGCGGAACGTCTGCGGGAGATGGCGGAGAAGGAGGCGCTGACTCCGACCATGTCCAGCGACGACTTCGCCACCAGAGAACCGAAGATGAACCACTTCACCCCCGACCTGACGCCGTTCGACGAGCCGAAGCCGCCGCGCCAGCCGCGGCCGCCGAGCTCCCGGGGCAAGCGTGGGCTGAACGAGTTCGGCCAGGTGGACGACTACGACGACGACTACTGGACACGGCTCCAGGCTGACGAGGGCGGTTTCGGAGGGCCCTTGGCAGCTCAGATGGGCGCGAGTCGTCCCGTCGACAAGGAGAACCAGCAGGTCGACGCCGACGCGACGACGGTGCAGGCACCGCTTCCGACCAGGCCCCAGCCGTCCCGCGGCGCCCCGCAACCCCCCGCTCCCCGGCCGGCCAGGCCGGCAGCCGAGCCGGCCGTCGCCTCCGCCTCACTGCCCTCCGGCCTCGACGATTTCATCGCCCCGGTCCAGCCGAACCCCGCTCCCACCGCGGCGTCACTCGCCGAGCAGCGGACCGTGACGTTCGCGGCACCCACTCCCGGCGCCTTCGGCGACGCCCGCCCCTCGCGGGCGAGTTCCCGCCGCGGCGGGAACCGGACGCCCGCACAGCCGTCGCCCCAGCCCGCCCAGGGCAACGGCGCCCCCTCCCGGCCCGACCCGCTGAACGACCCGCTCGGCGGCTCGTACCCTCGCCGCGGCGCGAGCTCCCGGCCCAGCGGCACCGGCTCGTCCGGTGCCCGTCCGGGCAACGGCGGACCGCCCGCCTCGATGCCCCCCATGGGTCCCACGACCAGCGGCGGCTTCCCCGCCACGCCCGCGCCCGACCCGCTCGCGGCTTCCTACCGTCCCCCGGCGCAACCGCCCAAGAGCACCCCGGCGCAACCGCCCAAGGACAACCTGGCGGACAACCCGTGGGCGCAGGCCACGAGCCCGACGTCGGGTGGCTGGCCGGTGGCGAACACCGCCGACATCCTCGATGACCCGGCTCCGTCCTACTCCTCGTACCAGACGCCGGTCTACGACGCTCCGCCCGCGGGCTCGTACGAGGTCAGCTCGGGCTGGGCCACCATCGACGACGACGCGATCACCGGTCCGAGCCCGGCGGTCTCCGCCTCCACCGGCCCCTCCCGGGCCTTCCCCCCCGCCCAGGACCGCCCGGCCGACCCGCGGGGCGGCCCGGTCGGCGGGTATGGCTACGAGCCCCAGCCCGCCACCCCGGCCAGCCCGGTCGCGTGGCCGGAGCCCGGCACTCCCAACGGGAGTGACGGCGCGAGCTGGCCGAGCTACGGCGAGCTCTACGGCACCGCCCCCGAGACCGCGACCACTCCCGCCGAGGGACGAGGCCGGGGCGGCTCGCGGGGCAACCACCATCGGGGGACCCAGGAGCCCGACTACCCCGACTATTACCGCTGATTCTCCCCGTCCTCCGTAAAAGCCCACGGTAAACGCCCGGCCGATGCGGCACGGCCCCGTAGGGTCTGCACATGGAGACGGACACGAAGAGCGACGGTTTGTTTACGGTGGGTCGCATCGCCTCCGTGCTGCGGTACGACCTACCCGCATCCCTGGTGGTCTTTCTGGTGGCCCTGCCCCTCTCACTGGGCATCGCGGTCGCCTCCGGAGCGCCACTGGCGGCAGGGCTCATCGCCGGCGTGGTGGGCGGCGTGGTGGCGGGTCTGCTGGGCGGCTCCGTCGTCCAGGTGAGCGGACCCGCCGCGGGACTGTCCCTGGTGGTCGCCGATCTGGTGATGCGATACGGCTGGCGGGCCACCTGCATGATCACCTTACTCGCGGGCGTCCTGCAGCTGCTGCTGGGCGTCTGCCGGGTCGCCCGCTCGGCGCTGGCGGTCTCGCCCGCCGTGGTGCACGGCATGCTCGCCGGGGTGGGCGTGGTGATCGCCCTGGCCCAGCTGCACGTGGTGCTCGGCGGGAACCCGCAGCGCTCCGCGATCGAGAACCTGGTCGAGCTGCCCCAGCAGATCATCCACAACCACACGCACGCGGTCTTCGTCGGCCTGCTGACCATCACGGTCCTGGTCGCCTGGACCCGTCTGCCGGCCCGGGTGCGGGTTTTCCCCGCGCCGCTGGCGGCCCTGCTCGCCGCCTCGGTGACCGCCTGGGCGCTCGGCTGGGAGGTCACCCGGATCGACCTGTCCGCCAGCCTGGACTCCTGGGCCACCCCGATCTGGCCCACGGGTGACTGGCACGGGATCATCGCCGCGGTGCTGATCGTGGCGCTGCTGGCCGGGGTGGAGTCGCTGCTCTGCTCGGTGGCCGTCGACAAGCTGCACGAGGGCAGGCGTTCCGACCTCGACAGGGAGCTCGTCGGCCAGGGCGTGGCCAACATGGTGACCGGCGCGCTGGGCGGCCTGCCCGTGGCCGGGGTCATCGTCCGCAGCACCACCAATGTCAGGGCGGGGGCGCGCAGCCGCTGGTCCACGGTCCTGCACGGCGTGTGGATCCTGCTGTTCGCGGTCGGCCTGGGGTGGATGATCGCCCTGATCCCGATGGAGGCGCTGGCCGCGCTGCTGGTCTTCATCGGCGTGCAGATGGTCAACATGGGGCATCTGCGTAACCTGCGCGGCCACAGCGAGGTGCCGGTGTACGTCGTCACGATGGCCGGGGTGGTGCTGCTCGGCCTCGCCGAGGGAGTGCTGGTCGGCCTCGGCCTCGCCGCGCTGCTCGCGCTGCGCCGCCTCACCCGGGTGACCGTGCGGGCCACCGCCGAGCCGGACGGGCGCTGGCACGTGGTGATCGGTGGCTCGCTGACCTTCCTGGGGGTGCCCACGCTCACCTCGGAGCTGCGGGCCATCCCGCCGGGGGCCTCGGTCGATCTCGACCTGAACATCGACTTCATGGACAACGCGGCCTTCGAGGCCATCCACAACTGGCGGCACGAGCACGAGCGCGGCGGCGGGAGCGTGGACATCGACGAGATCCACGACGAGTGGTACGCCATGGCGGCCAGTGGCGCCCGGGTGTTCCCCGCCAAGACCCCGCCCCTGGCACCTGACCGGTGGTGGCTGCCCTGGTCCCACCGGCGGAGCGGGCGGCGCTCGGCCCGTCACCCCCTGGTCGCCACCCGGCACGTGCCCCGCGGCGACAGTCCCGCCGTTCCCGACCTGCTGGCCGGGGCTCGGGAGTTCCACCTGCGCACGGCACCGCTGGTCCGTCCCCTCCTGCACGGGATGGCCCGCAGGCAGGAGCCCTCGCATCTCTTCATCACCTGCGCGGACTCCCGCATCGTGCCGAACCTGATCACCGCCAGCGGCCCGGGAGACCTGTTCACCCTCCGCAACCTCGGCAACCTGGTGCCCCGGCGGGGTTCCGCGCCGACGGACGACTCGGTGGCCGCGACCATCGAGTACGCGACGGACGCGCTGAACGTCCGCACCATCACGGTCTGCGGGCACTCGGGGTGCGGGGCGATGAGCGCCCTGCTCAGCGGGGGCGAGAAGACGGCGGGCCTGCCGGCGCTGGGCCGCTGGCTGCGCCACGGCAACCACACCCTGGCCCGGTTCATCGAGGGCGAGAGCGCCGGCGAGGACGAGGGCCCGCTGGACCGCCTCTGCCGGGTCAACGTGATCCAGCAACTGGAGAACCTCCGGACCTACCCGCAGGTGGACCAGCTGTTCCGCGCCGGGCACCTGGAGCTGGTCGGCATGTACTTCGACATCGGTACCGCCCGGGTGCACCTGCTGGAGCATCCTCCGATCGCGAGCCGTCCGCTGTGAGCGGATGGCTTGCGCTACGGGTGAAAGCCTGTGGTCCGCCATTCGCCGGGCGCCAAGAATGAGGCGCTATGAGAATTCTGATCATGGGTGGTTCGGTCTTCCTCGGCCGGGCCATCACCCAGGAGGCGCTGCGGCGCGGGCACGAGGTCACGACGTTCAACCGGGGGCGCAACGGGGTCGACCTGGTGGGCGTGGAGGCGGTCAGGGGCGACCGTGAGGTGCCGGAAGACCTGGATCGCCTGGTGGCGGGCCGGGAGTGGGACGCCGTCATCGATGTCCACGGGCAGGTCCCGAGGGTCGTCGGCGAGTCGGTGCGGAGGCTCTCCGGCCGGGCGGCCACCTACGCGTACATCTCCAGCATCTCGGCTCTCTCCGACTTCCCCGAGCGGGAGTGCGACGAGAGCTCACCGCTCTTCGAGTGCGCGCCGGACGCGGGTCCCGAGGACGGTCACTACGGCATGCTCAAGGCGGGCTGCGAGCGGGCGGTGGAGGAGGGCTTCGACGGCAACGCGCTGATCATCCAGCCGGGTCTCATCCTGGGCCCGTACGAGAACGTGGGCCGTCTGCCCTGGTGGCTGGACCGGATCTCCCGGGGCGGGCGGGTGCTGGCCCCGGGTGACCCGGACCGGGCGATGCAGCTCATCGACGCCCGCGACATCGCCGCGTTCGTTCTCAGCCATGCCGAGGCCGGGACGGCCGACCGCTTCCTCACCAGCGGGGTGCGCGGCAACATCACCTACGGCGGCTGGCTGGCCGAGTGCCGCGCGGTGACCGGCTCGGACGCCGAGTTCGTCTGGGTCGACGACGGCTTCCTGCTCGATCGGAAGGTGTCACCGTGGACCGAGTTCCCGCTCTGGGCTCCCGGCGGTCCCGAGTTCGCCGGGGTCTGGCTGCCCTCGTCGGCGAAGGCCATCGCGGCCGGGCTGACCTGCCGCCCGGTCGCCGAGACCGTACGCGACACCTGGGCGTGGCTGCGGGACGTCCCGCCGGGGGAGCGTGTGTTCCGCGGGCACGGCATCGATCCGGAGAAGGAGGCCGGAATCCTGGCCGAGTGGGCCTAGGGAGCGCCTGTGACTCCTCCGCTCCCCCGGGTACGCCTCCGGAGGAGTGGCACAGGCTCGTGGCGGCGGGGCCGGGCGGCCCGCCGCCCTGGGCGCCCCGAGATTCGCAGGACTGTCATGACCGACCTCGGGGCGCTGGGTTCCGCCTGCGTTAGAGAGGTATTTCTACGCATACATCGGGTCGGCGGACACATAGGGTCGTGGCTGTCCGGCTCCGTCCCCCGAACGCCGGACGGCGGTCCACGCTCCCAGGGCCGAGGGTGGAGGGCCGCCGATATCGTCCTCCACCCACCCCCGATTCACCGGTTCCCGTCCCGGCCTGGGCGCGGGGAGAGGCACCGCGTCACGCGCGGCGGGTGTGCCTCATCGTCCAGTTGGTCTCCCAGGTCTTCTCCCCGTCTGCGGAGAACGCCTGCTCCCACAGGGCCGATGTCGGTGTGATCTCCGACCATGTGTACCGCATCCGGATGGGCCTGCCCTCGTGGGTCTCGTCGCCGTGGAACACCCCCTTCCCGTCGGCGAACGCGCCGAAGACGGGATTGTGCAGGACTCCGGTCTCACTGTTGATCCAGTAGATCGCCCACAGTTCGCGTTCCACGTCGAAGGTCCGTATCGACACCCCCTTGAAGCCCTTCGTGGGGAAGGTGATCTCGTCGAAGACACCCGCGCCGTCAAAGAAGCCGCGGCAGACGGCGAAGCTGGGGAACTCCTCCCACTCGTCCCTCCCGCTCAGGGGTTTGACGAGCCTACGGTTGTCGATGTCCCAGCTGCCGTGCAGGAAGTCGAAGTCGCTGTTCATGTCAGAAGGTTAGAACCGCCCACTGGCACTTGGCACGCGGGAACTCCGGACTCGGGCGGACGGTCACGGCGGATCCGCCCGTCAGCGTGCCCCGCCTCGACCCACCCGTCGGGCACGAGACCGGTCATCGGCACACGGGCCCGACCGTCCGGGCGACGAGCGGGTGATTTCACCCCCTCTCAAACCGGATATACGACAGCGCGGGCACCCCTTACCGGATCCATGTCATGACATACGTACGTCCTATTGATTTATGGTGAATTCGTCGTTACGTTCTTGTTGAACCTCATCCCCCAAACGAGGAGGCGCAATGCGTCCTCTGTCCAGGCTTTTCCTGGCAGCCCTGACGTTCTCACTGGTAGGCGGGGCGTCGCTCCCCGCGACCAGTCATAGTGTTTCGGTGGTGGATCCCCAGGTAGAGACCCCTGCCCTGTACGACGACGAAGCCGGCGGCAACTCCAACGGTGACGACCCGGCGATCTGGGTCCACCCGTCCAAGTCCGGCAAGAGCGTGGTGATCGGCACCGCCAAGGAGGGTGGCCTCTTCGTCTACAACCTCGACGGGCAGCAGATTCAGCACCTCGCCGCGCCCGCGGCCCCGGGGCCTGACGACGAGGTCGGACGGTTCAACAACGTCGACGTCACCTACGATTTCGGCGGGCGGGACCTCGCGGTCGTCTCCGACCGCGGCCGGGACCAGCTGCGGATCTACGCCATCGCGAACGGCCAGCTCACCGACGTGACCGACCCGGCCGCGCCGTTCGTGTTCAACACCACCCAGCAGCAGGTCAACGACGCCGAGACCGCGTACGGCCTGGCCACCTGGAAGGACTCCACCGGCACCTACGCGCTGGTCAGCCGCCGGCACCGGACCTCGATCGGCCTGGTCAAGCTTCTGCCCAAGCCGAACGGCAAGGTCGGCTATCAGCTCGTCAAGACCCTGAACCTGCCCTCGTCGTTCACCCTGCCGAACGGCCAGAGTTGGACGCCCTGTGACGAGCCGGGCCGGGAGCCGCAGGTCGAGGGCATGGTCGTGGACCAGGAGAAGGACGTCCTCTACGCGGCCCAGGAGGACGTCGGCGTCTGGCGGATGCGCGCGGACCTCACCGGGACCCCCGTGCTGATGGACAAGGTCCGCGAGTACGGCGTGCCCGCCACCTACGACCCGGTGGCAGACGAGTGCACCCCCGGTACGGACCCGGGCTACGGCGGCCAGCGTCTGACCGCGGACGCCGAGGGTCTCACGATCTACTACCGGGAGGACGGCAAGGGCTACCTGCTGGCCTCCAGCCAGGGCGACAACACCTTCGCCGTCTACCGCAGGGAAGGCTCCAACGCCTACCTGGGTCAGTTCAGGATCGGGTCGTACAACGGCATCGACGGCGTCGAGCACAGCGACGGCTCGACCGTGCTGAACGTCCCGCTGGGCGACTTCGAGGAAGGTCTGTTCATCTCGCACGACGGCGCCAACACGCCGACCGCACCCGACCGTGAGAACACGAACTTCAAGTTCGCCGACTGGAGTGACATCGCCGACGGACTCGACCTGGACGTGGACACCGACGGCTGGGACCCGCGCGACTGAGCAGCGGAGAAAGCCCTCGGCTACTCGGCGGATTCGAGAGCCGGTCGGCAGCGTGTGATCGGTTGATCGAGCCGTGAGTAGTCTGATCAGACGCTCGGCTGGGATTTCCCAGCCGAGCGTTTGGCGTGGGCGGCTGTGGACTCGGCGCGGAATTCACGGGCGTGCCGGAGCAGGCCGGCGCTCGCGGGAGGGCGATGGGGGGTGCGGGTTCGTCTCGGCGGCGCGACGGGCCGCGCCGGCTCACCGCCCGCCTGGCGGCTACCCGTGGCACGGTCGTGACCGGGAACCTCAACGTGCCGGGGATGCCGGCCAACCGGCGCCTGGCCCGCGCGGTGACCGACGCCGGACTGAACGAGATGCGGCGTCTGTTCGCCCACAAGGCCGACCGCCGGTATCCCAGCGGTAAGACGTGCCAGGGTCACGGCGCGGTGAAAGCCGGGCCGCCCTGTCCGGACGCACGCGTGAGCGCACCGAGTGCGGTCTGGGCCTGGATCGGGACCTGAGCGCCGCTCGTGGTCTGGCCGTGCTCGCGGCCGAGGCCGCCCAGAGTCCCGGGGAGACGACAAACGCCCGCCGCGCAGCGACGGGACCCGGTGTTCGCGCCGGGCAGGCACCCGGGAAACGGGAACGCCGCCGCGGCAACGCGGCGGCTCGCCGATCCTCACTGACGAACACCGGGAATCAGCGGGAGGGTCGACCGGCGCGGACTCCCGTGTGGCGGCGACCGCCAAGCCGACCGCGCCCTCCGCCTGATTCACACAGACCCGTACGGCCCCTGCCCCGAGGCGCGGGTCCACGCCGTACCGGCGGCGGCAGGTCCGGGAAAAGATCGTCCACGGCCTCGTCCGCGGGCTGTTCAAGGCCTTGACCAGGCCGAACGACCGGCAGGCAACCGCCGGAAAAGCCATGGGGACACCGGATCGGTTCGGCACTCCCTGACCGGGGCATTCTCACCGGTCACGCCGACCTCGATCACGCCATTCGTATCGCCATGGCCCGGCCCGCCGGCGGGCCGGGCCATGGGCATCGGGCGACCGTCACCTGCTCCCCCGATGCCCGCACCGCCGGTTCGTCACCTGTCTCCGACGAACGCGGCGCCGGATATCGGACCCACGCGCCGGGTCAGCCGTGGTTGACCCGCCAGAAGTCGGAGACGGTCTGGCGACCCCGCAGGTCTCCGAGCAGTCCCTTGGGATCGGTGTGGAAGAGCTGCCCCTTCCAGTCGGACAGCCCGGGCGGGGTGACCAGGGGCTTGACCGTGCTGTTGCCGGAGATGCCGCCCTCGCCGATCTCGTGCTTGACGCCCTCCTCGGTCATGATGAAGTGGACGTACAGCTTGGCCGCGTTGGGGTGCTTGCTCTTGGCGGCGATCGCGACGTACTTGGGGTAGCTGAAGCCGACGAACGGTGCCATCCCCTCGCAGGTCGCCTGGGTGTACCCCTTGTCCTCGTTGTTGCGGAACTTCGAGATCGACATGAATCCGATCTTCTTGTCGGTGGAGCTCGGCGCGCCCACCGCACCGGAGATGTCCTCGTCGGAGCCGGTCAGCACCGGCTTGTTGCCCGCCATCCGCTTGATCCACTCATAGGCGGCGCTCTTCTCCTCGGTCTCCAGGGGCTTGCCGTACTTGGTCTGGTAGGCCTGCTCCAGCGCCTGGTTGCCGTGCGCGTCCATCTGGGTGAAGAACGACAGCACGGTCGGCTTGCCCAGCGGGTCCTGCATCACCAGCTTGCCGGCCCACTCCGGCTCGGTCAGGTCCCACACGTTCTTCACCGGGCACCCTTCCGGCGACAGCTTGGTGTTGTAGGCGAAGACCGTGGCCTTCGACAGCGCGAGCAGCGGGTTCTGGTTCTCGGCCGGGATCTGGTCCGTGAGGTCGCCGGGCACCCACGTCCGCGCCACACCCTGCGGGATCAGCTGGCCCACCAGCACCCCGCCGTCCTCGTACATCGCCGCGTCGATCGTGATGTTGTCGGCGGCGTGCTCCCTGATCATCTTCTCGGCGGTCTGCGGGGTGTCCGACTTCACGCCTTCCATCTTGATGCCGTACTTCGCGGTGAACGCCTTGGCCACCTCTTCGATGTCGCCGCTGGAGTCGTAGACCAGCACGCTGCCCTCCTTCTTGGCGGCGGCGACCAGCGCGTCCAGGTCGAAGTTCGCGTCGAGCGAGGGGCCGGGCAGCGGCTGCTCGGCGGCCGTCGCCGGCGAAGGGGCACCGGTGGCCGTGGAAGGCGCGCAGGCTGCGGCGGCAAGCGCCAGCAGCGCCGTAGAGATGATCTGTTTGGTACGCCTCACGGTAGCGTCACTCCTTTTGCCCATCGGGGTCGTAGGCGCCGCCAAGCACCCCGACTCGGCGCCGCAATGGGCTCAACAATGAACATCACGTGAATAGCTTGTCAAGACATTCTTACTTTGGTGGGGCATCCGACACACTCTCGTTACCGGATGGGCGGCCCGGCGAGCCGACCCGAATCGGTCATTGGTCAGGACATTCTGACGTCAGATACCATCTGACCGTGACTGCGACGAGATTGGACATCGACCTCGACCGGTCGAGCCCGGTTCCCCTGTACTTCCAGGTAGCCGAGCGGATCGCGGAGGCGATCCAGACAGGCGAGCTGCTCCCGGGTTCCCGGCTCGACAATGAGATTCAGCTCGCCGACCAGCTGGGGCTTTCGCGCCCGACCATCCGCCAGGCCATCCAGTACCTCGTCGACAAGGGGCTGCTGGTCCGCAAACGCGGCGTGGGCACCCAGGTCGTACACGGCCAGGTCAAGCGGGCGGTCGAGCTCACCAGTCTCTACGACGACCTGCGCAGGGCAGGGCAGAAGCCGATGACCCGGGTGCTGTCCATCGACACGGTCGCCGCCGAGGAGAGTGTCGCCGACGCCCTCGGGGTCGCGCCGGGCACCGAGGTGCTCCGACTGGAGCGGCTCAGATACGCACTGGGCGAGCCGCTCGCCCTGCTGCACAACTGGCTGCCACTGGGATTGACCCCCCTGTCGGCCGAGATGCTCGAGGCTCGCGGACTCTACGAGCTGCTGCGCTCGGCCGGCGTCCGGATGCGGGTCGCGAACCAGCGGATCAGCGCTCGTGC
Organism: Streptosporangium sp. NPDC049248; assembly: GCF_040678965.1. Classification (NCBI taxonomy): domain Bacteria; kingdom Bacillati; phylum Actinomycetota; class Actinomycetes; order Streptosporangiales; family Streptosporangiaceae; genus Streptosporangium; species Streptosporangium sp. NPDC049248. The sequence continues at coordinate 13,965 of NZ_JBFAQY010000013.1, read as the reverse complement.
CGCCACCCCGGCCGAGGCGCGGCTGCTGAACGAGCGTCGCGCCTGCCCGTTGCTCACCATGGTCCGCACGACCTACGACGACCAGGGCAGGGCCGTGGAGCACGGCTCACACGTCTACCGCGCCTCGCACTACTCCCTTGAGGTCACCCTCGTGGAGCGCTGAGCGCGTCACCCCTTCCCGCTCCATCATCGTGATGATGATAGCTAGTCAGAATGTCAGGACAAACTATTGACGGTTCACCTGTCGTTCATCTAGAACTGGAGGCCCCTGTCACAAGGAGCCGCCATGCGTGTGGGTTTGCTAGGCCTTGGCCGTATAGGCATGTTCCATGCCGCCACCCTCTCGACTCTCGTGGATGACCTCGTCGTCTCCGACGTGGATCACACCAGAGCCGAGGAGGTGGCGGGACGGCTCAAGGCCCGAGTCGGAGACCCCTTCGACGCGGACGCGGTGGTGATCGCGACCCCGACCTCCACCCATGCGGAGGCGCTGTTGCGGGCATCCGACCTGGGAGTGCCGGCGTTCTGCGAGAAACCCGCGGCCCCCACCGTCGCGGAGACCCGGCGGGTCGCCGAAGCGGTCAAGCGTAGCGGCGTCGCCGTGCACATCGGCTTCCAACGGCGCTTCGACGCCGGCTACACCGCCGCACGCGAGGCGCTGCGCGGTGGCGAGCTCGGCGAACTGCACCGGGTCCACCTGCTGACCGCCGATCCGAAGCCCCCGGCCGCCGGGTACGTCGCGCTGTCCGGCGGCATCTTCCGTGACTGCCACATCCACGACTTCGACATCCTGCGCTGGGTCACCGGCCGTGAGGTGGACACCGTCTACGCGACCGGCTCCAACCGGGGCGAGGCCTTCTTCACCGAGGCCGGAGACGTCGACAACAGCGCCGCTCTGCTCATCATGGACGACGGCACGCTGGTCACGCTGCAGGGTTCCCGCTACAACGGCGCCGGATACGACGTGCGGATGGAGCTGGCCGGGACCCGTGCCACCTGGGCGGCGGGACTCGGCTACCGGACCCCGCTGCGCTCGGCCGAGGGCTTCGACCCGGGCGGGGACCCGTGGCCGGACTTCCAGGCCAGGTTCGACGCCGCGTACGTCGCGGAGATGCGCGCGTTCCTGGCGATGGCGCGAGGTGAGCGCGAGAGCCCCTGCACGGTCCAAGACGCCCTGTCCGCGCTCTACCTCGCCGAGGCGGCCGATCTGTCGCTCCGCGAGGTACGGCCGGTCCGCCTCCTGGAGGTGACGAAGTGAGGATCGCCGCCGCACCGATCTCCTGGGGGGTCTGCGAGGTGCCCGGCTGGGGGTACCAGCTGCCCGCCGAGCGGGTGCTGACCGAGATGGCCGAGATGAACCTGACGGCCACCGAGCTGGGCCCCGACGGCTTCCTGCCCGCCGACCCCGGTCGCCGCGCCCGCCTCCTCGGCCGCTACAACCTGAGCGCCGTGGGCGGCTTCGTCCCCGTGGTCCTGCACGACCCCGCCCACGACCCGCTGCCGGGCCTGCGGGCCACACTGGCCTCCTTCGAGGACGAGGCGGTAGTCGTGCTGGCCGCCGCCACCGGCGTGGACGGCTACGACACGCGCCCCGCGCTGGACGCGGAGGGCTGGCGCACGCTGCTGACCAATCTGGAGCGGATCCGTCACGAGACGGCCCGCCCGGTCACCCTGCATCCGCACGTCGGAACCATGATCGAGACCAGGGAGGAGGTGGACCGGATCCTCGACGGCTGCGGCGTCGCACTCTGCCTGGACACCGGTCACCTGCTCATCGGCGGCACCGACCCACTGGACATCGTCCGCAGGGCTTCCGGGCGGATCGCCCACGTCCACCTCAAGGACGTCGAGGCGGCCCTCGCCGAGCGGGTCAGGACGGGCGCTCTCACCTACACCCAGGCCGTGCGGGCGGGGATCTACCGCCCGCTCGGCCAGGGCGACGTCGATGTGGCGGGCATCGTCACCGGCCTGACCGCGGCCGGCTATCCCGGCTGGTACGTGCTGGAGCAGGACGTCGTCCTCGACTCCGGGGACGCGAACCCGATGGAGGACGTCCGCACCAGCCTGGCCTATCTCGGAGGCCTCAGGTGAGCGTGCCCGCCGAGGTGCTGACGATGGGCCGGGTCGGGGTGGACATCTACCCGCTCCAGGTCGGGGTGTCGCTGCGGGAGGTGGAGACCTTCGGCAAGTACCTGGGCGGCAGCCCGACCAACGTGGCCGTGGCCGCCGCCCGGCTGGGCCACTCCAGCGCGGTGATCACCAGGACCGGGGCCGACCCGTTCGGCTCGTTCGTCCACGACGCGCTGCGCGCCTACGGCGTCGACGACCAGCACGTGACCGAGGTGCCCGGCCTGCCCACGCCGGTGACGTTCTGCGAGATCCTGCCCCCGGACGACTTCCCGCTCTACTTCTACCGCTATCCCAAGGCTCCCGACCTGGAGATCCTCCCCGAGGAGCTGGATCTCGCGGCGATCGCGTCAGCGGGGGTGTTCTGGACGACCGTGACCGGGCTGTCGGCGGAACCGTCCCGCAGCGCGCACCTGGCCGCCTGGCAGGCCCGGGGGCGGGCGCCGCACACGGTGCTGGACCTGGACTACCGGCCGATGTTCTGGCCGGACGAACGCGAGGCCCGACACCAGGTGCGCGCGGCGCTCGGCCAGGTCACCGTCGCGGTCGGCAACCTGGCGGAGGCCGAGGTGGCCACCGGCACCCGCAAGCCCCACGAGGCGGGCCGGGCGCTGCTGGAGGCCGGGGTCGAGCTGGCGATCGTCAAGCAGGGCCCGGACGGGGTGCTCGGCATGACCGCCACCGAGACGGTGGAGGTGCCGCCGGTGAAGGTCGAGGTCGTCAACGGGCTTGGCGCGGGCGACGCCTTCGGCGGGGCGCTCTGCCACGGCCTGCTGGAGGGCTGGCCACTGGAGCGGGTACTGAGGTTCGCCAACGTGGCCGGGGCGATCGTGGCCGGCCGACTGGCCTGTGCCCCCGCCATGCCCGCCGTGGACGAGGTCGAGAACGTCCTGTCAGACGGATTTCCGAAAGGGGACGCCGCGCATGCGTGAAGAGGACCACCGGCGGTTGCTCGACGACCGAGCCTGGCATCCGGAGCGGGTGACCGAGGCGGCCGCCAGGCGCAGGCGCAGGTCGCTGCCGGCCGGTCGTGACCAGCTGCTGATCATCGCGGCCGATCATCCGGCGCGGGGCTCGCTCGGCGTCGGCGGCGAGCCGATGGCGATGGAGAGCCGTGTCGGCCTGCTGGATCGGCTCATGACCGCCCTGGCCAGGCCCGGCGTGGACGGGCTGCTGGCCACGCCCGACATCGTCGAGGACCTGCTGCTGCTCGGCGCGCTCGACGGCAAGATCGTGATCGGTTCGATGAACCGGGGCGGTGTGCAGGGCTCGGTGTTCGAGTTCGACGACCGCTTCACCGCCTACGACGCCGAGTCGATCGCGGCGATGGGTTTCGACGGCGGCAAGATGCTGTGCAGGATCGCGCTGGAGGACGCCTCGACCGCCACCACGCTGGCGAGTTGCGGGCATGCCGTCACCCGGCTGGCCAGTTACGGGCTGATGGCGATGATCGAACCGTTCTGGTCCAGGCGGGTCGACGGCGTGGTGAGACACGATCTGTCGCCGGAGGCGATGATCCACGCCATCAGCGTCGGCCAGGGGCTCGGCGCGACCTCCGCCCATACCTGGCTGAAGATCCCGGTGGTCGAGGGGATGGAGCGGGTCATGGAGGCCACGACACTGCCGACGCTGCTGCTCGGCGGCGACCCCGACAAGGCACCCGACCAGGTCTTCGGCTCCTGGAGCAAGGCACTGCGACTGCCCGGCGTACGTGGTCTGGTCGTCGGCCGGGCGCTGCTCTACCCGCCGGGCGACGACGTGGCGGCGGCCGTGGACACCGCGGCGAGCCTGCTGGAGTCGTCGTGACGCACATCCCCCACGGCACCGCCGCCTCGCCCCCGTGGGCAGTGCAGATCACCCCCGAGTCGGCCGGCTGGACCTATGCCGGCCTGCGGGTGGTGGATCTGCCTGACCACCCCGTGCACTTCTCCACCGGCCGGGAGGAGATGCTGGTCCTGCCGCTGTCGGGCTCGTGCGAGGTCACCGCGGGCGGCCTGCGGCTGTCGCTGTCCGGGCGTACGTCGGTCTTCGACGCGGTGACCGACTTCGCCTACCTGCCCATCGACACATCCGCGGTGATCACCGGCCACGGCCGCATCGCGCTCCCCTCGGCTCGGGCGACCCGGCACTTCCCGGTCCGGTACGGCCCGGCCGAGCAGGTCCCGGTGGAGGTGCGCGGCGCCGGGCAGGCCAGCCGCCGGGTCAACAACTTCTGCGCGCCGGACGCCTTCGACTGCGACAAGCTCGTCGCGGTCGAGGTGTTCACCCCCGGTGGGAACTGGTCGTCCTACCCGCCGCACAAGCACGACACGGCCTCCGAGCACGAGGCCGTACTGGAGGAGATCTACTACTTCGAGGGCGGCCCCGGCTACCAGCGGGTGTACGGCACGCACGACACCCTGGCCGAGGTGAGCGGCGGAGACGTGGTACTCGTCCCGCACGGCTACCACGGCCCCTCGATGGCCGCCCCCGGCTACGACCTGTACTACCTGAACGTGCTGGCCGGGCCCGCCGAGCAGCGGTCCATGGCCTTCTGTGACGACCCCCGGCACGCGTGGATCCGCTCCTCCTGGGCGGATCAGCCGGTCGACCCCCGTGTGTCGCGTCGCGTCGCGGACACCGGGCCCGGATTCCCTGGAGGTACCTCATGAGGCTCACGGTGGCTCAGGCGCTGGTGCGGTTCCTGGCGAACCAGTGGGCGGAGCGCGACGGCGTCGAGCAGCGGCTGATCGCGGGCGTCTTCGGCATCTTCGGCCACGGCAACGTGGCGGGCGTCGGCCAGGCCCTGGCCGAGCAGGGCGCGGGCACCGGCGACGCGCTGCCGTACTACCTGGCCCGCAACGAGCAGGCCATGGTGCACACCGCCGTCGGCTACGCCCGTACGCGCGACCGGCTCTCCACCTTCGCCTGCACCACCTCCATCGGCCCCGGCGCCACCAACCTGGTCACCGGCGCGGCACTGGCCACCATCAACCGGCTCCCGGTGCTGCTGCTGCCCGGCGACGTCTTCGCCACCCGGGTCGCCGGCCCGGTACTGCAGGAACTGGAGGACCCGGGCTCCTACGACGTGACGGTCAACGACACGCTGCGCCCGGTCAGCCGCTTCTTCGACCGGATCGACCGGCCCGAACAGTTGCCGTCCGCCCTGCTGGCCGCGATGCGGGTGTTGACCGACCCGGCCGAGACCGGCGCGGTCACCCTGGCGCTCCCCCAGGACGTGCAGGCCGAGGCCTACGACTGGCCCGAGGAACTGTTCGCCAGGCGGGTGTGGCACGTGGCCCGGCCGGTGCCCGAGCCCGCCGCGCTGGCCAGGGCGCTCGAACTGATCCGCGGCTCGCGCAGACCGCTGATCGTCGCCGGAGGCGGGGTCGCCTACAGCCGGGCCTGCGCGGAACTGCTCCGCTTCGCGGAGAACCACGGCGTGCCGGTGGCCGAGACCCAGGCGGGCAAGGGCGCGCTGCCCTACGACCACCCGTGCGCGGTCGGCGCGGTCGGCCACACCGGCACCGCCGCCGCCAACGCCCTGGCCAGGGAGGCGGACCTGGTCATCGGCATCGGGACCCGCTACAGCGACTTCACCACCGCCTCCCGGACCCTCTTCGGCCGGGCCCGGTTCCTCAACGTCAACGTCACCGCCTTCGACGCGGCCAAGAACTCCGGCGCGATGCTCGTCGCCGACGCCCGCGAGGCCCTGCTCGCCCTCGACCGGACGGACTGGCGGGCCGACCCCGAGTGGACCCGTCAGGCGGCCGCCCTGGCCGCCGGCTGGCAGGCCGAGATCAGCCGGACCTACGCCGGGACGGAGCTGACCCAGCCGGTCGTGCTCGGCATCCTCAACGAGATCGCCGAGGACGGCGTGGTCGTCAACGCGGCCGGGTCCATGCCGGGTGACCTGCACCGGCTGTGGCGGACCCGGGACCCCAAGGGCTACCACGTGGAGTACGGCTACTCCTGCATGGGGTATGAGATCGCCGGAGGGCTCGGGGTGAAACTCGCCGACCCGGAGCGCGAGGTGTTCGTGCTGGTCGGTGACGGCTCCTACCTGATGATGGCCCAGGAGATCGCCACCGCCGTGCAGGAGGGCGTCAAGCTCGTGATCGTCCTGGTGGACAACCACGGCTTCGCCTCGATCGGCGACCTCAGCGAGTCGGTGGGGGCCCTGCGACTCGGCACCGCCTACCGGATGCGCGGCCCGGAAGGAGAGCTGGACGGCGACCGGCTTCCCGTGGATCTGGCGGCCAACGCGGCCAGCCTCGGCGCCGACGTGCTGCGCGCCGGCGACCCGGAGGCGCTGCGGGCCGCGCTGGCCAAGGCGGTGGCGTCCGCGCACACCACGGTCGTCTACGTCGAGACCGTCCCCGGCGGCGGACCCGGCGCCCAGGCCTGGTGGGACGTCCCGATCGCCGAGGTGTCGGAACTGGCCCGGACCCGGGCCGCACGGGAACACTACGACGAGGCCAAACGCGATCAGCGGCCCTACCTGTGATGGGCTGGACGCCGGCGTTCGCCGCGATGGCGATCCTCTTCGTGCTGGTCAGCGGAGCCAACGACGGGGCCACCCTGATCGGGCTGGGGCTCAGATTCCCCCGCTCGCCGGGATGGGCGATCGCCGCGCTTCTGCTGACGGCGCTCTTCGCCGGGCCGTACCTGCTGGGGTTCTCGGTCGCGCGGACCTTCACCGAGAGGCTGGCGGGACTCGGCACGAGCGGCGGAGCGACGGCGTTCCTGGCCGGGGTGGTGACCGCGGTGATCGTGGTCGCGGTGCTGACCGGCAAAGGGCTGCCGACCAGCCTGACACTCGCGGTCATCGGCGGCATCAGCGGCGCGGGGCTCGGTGCGGGACTGCCGGTGTCGTGGCGGAGCCTGGGCACCGTCCTGGCCGTCGGAGCGGGTGCCCCCCTGGTCGGCCTGGTCCTGGGCCACCTGCTGGGAACCCTGTCGCGCCGGGTGCCGTCCTACCACCGGATGCCCCGGCTCGTGCTCTCCGCCCATCTGCTGGCCTACGCGGCCCAGTGCGTCGCCTACGCGGTGAACGACGGCCAGAAGATGATCGCGGTGGTCAGCGTCGCGTTGAACGTGGGCCGCGACGGGCTGGGCGGGGTCGGCCCCATCGAGGTCCCGCCGGTGTGGATGGCCGTCCTCGTGGCGCTGTTCCTCGCCGGATCCCTGACCAGCCTCACCCGCGTGGGAGAGCGACTGGGCCGCGGCCTGGTCATCACCCGGCCGCTGCACATCGTCTCGGCCGAGACGGCGGCCACCGGCGCCGTCCTCGGCAGCTCGGCCCTGGGAAGCCCGGTGAGCATGACCCAGTCCATCACGGCCGGCGTCGTCGGCGTGGCGGCAAGCGAGGGAGCCAGGAGGGTGCGATGGCAGGGCGTCGTGAACGTGGGTACGGCATGGCTGGTCACGCTGCCGTCGTCAATGGCCCTGGGCTGCCTGGCCGGGCTCGCGATGAGGCTGCTGTGAGCGGCGCGGGCGGCCGTGCCCGGCGGTTCGCGCGGGCCTGGGACGACCTTCGCGGCCGATCCGGACGACGAGTCGTCGAGCTGGTCCGCAAACAGGTCGCCGTCGCCCGCGCCGGAGCCGTACTGGCCCGCTCGACCGCCTCCGGCACGATCGGGCGATCGGCCGCCCGCACCCGGATGACGGAGGTGGAACACGAGGGCGACGCGGCGCGGGCCGAGCTGGTGCGCGTCCTGCGGCGGGTGCTGGCGACCCCCATCGACCGAGAGGACCTGTTCCGACTCTCCCGATCGATCGACGACGTGCTGGACCACCTGCGCGACTACGTGCGCGAGACCGACCTGTTCGGACCGGAGGACCTCGGCTTCGCCGTCGAGCCGCTGCAGGTGGTGAGCGACGGCCTCGACGAGCTGGAGAACGCCGTCCTGAAGATGATCGACGACCCCGGCTCGGTCACCGTGGCCGTGCTGGCCACGCGCAAGGCCTGCAGCCGGGTCCGCCAGCTCTACCAGACCCGGCTCACCGAGCTGTTCACCGGGCCGCTGGAGATGAACACCCTGCGCGAACGCGAGCTGCTGTCGCGCCTGGACGCGGTCGGCCGGCGGCTCGGCGAGGCCGCCGACGCGCTCGCCGACGCGATGCTCAAGCGAAGCCACTGAGGAAGCTGACGGACCACCCTTGTGAACCCCCCGAAGGAAGTACCCATGGCTCTTCTCACCAAGGCGGAAACGCCGCCACCTCCCCCGAGGCGGCGCAGGCTGGTGTACCGGCTCCGCGTGCTGCGCCACGATCCGACCGCCGCGCTCGGGCTGATCCTCGTCATCCTGCTCGCCTACCTCGTCGTGGCACCGCTGGTCGCGGTGCTGTCGGACGCCTTCCGCCTGCAGTACGGCGACGACGTGCACGCCGGGCAGCAGTCCGGCGAATGGACCGGCTACTACCTGTGGCGGGTGTTCCGCTCCCAGATCAGCGGCCTGCTGTTCTGGGAACCGCTGCTCAACACGCTGGTGATCGCGGTGGGCACCACCCTGTTCGCGCTGGTCCTCGGGGGCGGCATGGCCTGGCTGGTGACCAGGACCAACGTGCCCGGGCGCAAGTGGCTCGCCGGCGCCCTGGTGGTCCCCTACATGCTGCCGTCGTGGACCTTCTCCCTGGCCTGGCTGTCGCTATTCAAGAACGAGCGCGCCGCCGGGCAGGTCGGCTTCCTGCAGGCCCAGGGCATCCGGACACCCGACTGGCTCGCCTACGGCGCGGTACCGATCATCATCACCCTGGGGCTGCACTACTACCCGTTCGTGCTGCTCCTGGTCGGGAACGCGCTGCGCCGCATCGACGCGCAACTGGAGGACTCCGCGCGGATCCTCGGCGCCCCGCAGCGGACCGTCATCCGGCGGATCGTGGTGCCGCTGATGCTCCCGGCGCTGTCCTCGGCCGTGCTGCTGGTGGTCGGCCGGGTGCTCGGCACGTTCGGCACGCCCTACGTGCTCGGCCTGCCGGCCGACTACCGGGTGCTGTCCACCGGGCTCTTCCAGTCGATCCGCGACCGCAGCACCGGCGTGGCCTCCGTACTCGCCACCGTCATCGTGATCATCGGGGTGCTGATCGTCCTCGTCGACACCCGGATGATGCGCGAGCACCGCCGGTTCGTCACCGTGGGCGGCAAGGGAGCGATGGACCGGCTGGGCGACCTGCGCCGCTGGCGCTGGCCCGCCTTCGCGCTCGGTCTGGTGGTCTTCGCGGTGAGCGTCCTCGTCCCGGTCCTGACACTTCTGATCTCCACGGTCACCCGCACGCCCCTGGACCTGTCGACCTTCACCCTCGACTACTGGTTCGCCGAGAAGCTGCCCGGAGCGGTCGGCTTCCCGCACGGCGTCTTCCGCGGTTCCGAACTGTGGGAGGCCGCGTGGAACTCGCTGCGCATCGTCGGCCTGGCCTCGCTGATCTGCGCGGTCGCCGGCCTGCTGATCGGGTACGTCGTGGTGCGCGGAACGGCCCCGCGCGTCGCCGCGTTCCTCCGCCAGGTCTCCTTCCTGCCCTACCTCATCCCCGGCATCGCGTTCGCGGCCGCCTCGCTGTCGCTGTTCGCCGTCGCCAGGGGGCCGATCCCCGCGCTGTACGGGACGACGTTCCTGCTGATCCTGGTGATGGCCGTGACGCACCTGCCGTACAGCTCGCGCTCGGGCATCGCGGCGATGATGCAACTCGGCCGCGAACCGGAGGAGGCCGCGCAGATCGCCGGCGCCTCCTGGTGGCAGCGGATGCGGCGGATCATCTTCCCGATCCAGAAGGGCGCCCTCGTCACCGGAATCGTGCTGCCGTTCATCTCCGGGCTCAAGGAACTCAGCATCGTCATCATGCTGACCACCACCGGGACACAGCTCCTCACCACCCTGTCCATCGGCCTCGTGGACTACGGATACACCCAGCTCGCCAACGCGGTCGTACTCATGATCGCCTTGGTCTCCTTCACCATGACCTACCTGACCCAGCGTCTGACCAAGAGCAGCCTGGCGTCCGGCCTAGGAGGATAGATGCCGAACATCACCCTGAGCGGAATCGCCAAGAGCTACGGCGGTGGCGACTACGCCGTGAAGAACCTCGACCTGACCGTCCCCGACGGCGCGTTCATGTGCCTGCTGGGCCCCTCCGGCTGCGGCAAGACGACCACGCTGCGGATGATCGCCGGGCTTGAGCAGCCGACCGCCGGCACCATCGCCGTCGGTGACAGGGTCCTCGACTCCGTCGAGCGGGGACTCTACGTCCCGCCGGAGAAGCGCGGCATGGGGCTGGTCTTCCAGAACTACGCCCTCTGGCCGCACCTGTCGGTGCGCGAGAACGTCGAGTTCGGCCTGCGGATGCGCAAGGTGCCCGCTGCCGAGCGGCGGGCCAGGGCGGAGCTGGCGCTGCAGATGGTCCACGTCGACGCCGCCATGGACCGCTACCCCTCCCAGCTGTCCGGTGGTCAGCAGCAGCGGGTCGCGCTGGCCAGGATGCTGGCGATCAACCCCACGGTGCTGCTGCTCGACGAGCCGTTGTCCAACCTCGACGCCCGGCTCCGGCTGGAGATGCGCGCCGAGCTCAAACGCATCCACGAGGAGTCCAACGCGACGATCGTCTTCGTCACCCACGACCAGCTGGAGGCACTCACCATGGCCACCGACGTCGCGGTCATGAACGAGGGCGAGCTGCAGCAGTTGGCCCCCCCGATGGAGATGTACGCCAGACCCGCCAACCGGTTCGTCGCCGAGTTCGTCGGCAGCCCGCCGATGGCGATCGTCGAGATCGGCCCTTCTCCCACCGGTCTGGCCGGTTCGCTGACGCGCTTCGTCGAGTCCCGCGCCGGGCAGAGCGTCGCCCCCGGCGCCGTCGGTGTCCGCCCCGAGGCGCTGCGCCTCGGTTCGCCACCCCGTTCCGTCTGGTCCGAGGAGGCCACCGTCGAGGCCGTGCTGCCGGCGGGCTCCTCCTGGACCGTACGGCTGCGCGTCCTGGACACCGAGCTGTACGCGCTCTCCTACACGCCGGTCGAGGCCGCCGCCGGCGAGGTGCTGACCTGCTGGACCGACCAGATGCACCTGTTCGGCGCGGACGGCGCGCGGATCCCCTCCTGGGACAGGACGGGGGTCGGCGCGTGATCCGGCCCAAGGCTTTGCTGCTGGACTTCGGCGGGGTGATCGTGGAGACCGCCCGGCGCCCGTCGTGGACGGCCGAACTCGCCGCGGAGGTGCACGAGCTCCTCACCAGGGCCGGCTTCCACGGCCTCGGCCTCGACGACGTGGAGAACGACATCCTGGCGGGCGCGCGCGCCGACAGGTACTGGAAGGACTCCACCTCCCGTCAGTTCGCCCCGGCGGAGATGACACACCGCGGGTTCTGGGCCGACTACGTCGCGGGCGACTGGCCGGAGCAGGCCCGCTCACTGGTGATCGCCGAGGCGACCCCGCTCTGCAGGCGGATGGGCGAGCTGCGCAGCGACCGCAAGACCCGGCCCGCGCTGCAGGAGCTGCTGGCCGCCTGCTGGACGCACGGCGTCACGCCCGCGGTCGTCAGCAACGCCCTGTGCGGAGCCGTCCACCGCGACTACATGGCCCTCAACGGCCTCGACCGCCAGGTGGCGGTGCAGGTCTACAGCGACGAGGTCGGCGTCCGCAAACCCAATCCGGAGATGATCTGGATCGCCTGCCGGGCCCTGGGCGTCGACCCCGCGGAGACCTGGTACGTCGGCGACAACTACGACCGCGACGTGGTCTGCGGAGCCCGCGCCCGGGTGGGGGCCACCGTCCTGATGGTCTCCCGGAGCACCGAGAAGATCCCCTACAAAGTGCGGCAGCGCCCTCAGGCGACAGTCGAGGACCCGCGCGGCCTGCTGAGCCTCCTGGAGGAGACATGGACCTGAAAACCTCACGCGATCTGGCCGCCATCGCGGTCGAGGCGGCCAGGGCGGTCGGCGACCGGCTCAGGGAGGCCTTCCGCTCCCGGCCCGAGGTGAAGACCAAGCGCGACTTCCACGACCCGGTGACCGAGCACGACAAGGCGGCCGAGGAGCGTATCCGCGAGGTCCTGGACCGGTTGTGCCCGGGCAGCGTCGTGGTGGGAGAGGAGGACGGCGTCCGAGGTGAAGGCGACATCAGCTGGTACGTCGACCCCATCGACGGCACCGCGAACTTCGCCGCCGGCCTGCCGTTCTTCTGCACCTCCATCGGGGCGGTCGTGGACGGCGAGGTGGTGGCGGGCGTCGTCTACGACCCCGTCCGCGACGACGAGTTCACCGCCTCGCTCGGCGGGGCCTTCTGCAACGGCGCGCCGATCCGCAGCGCCGGCGCGCGCACGGACCGGGAGGCGGTGCTGCTGTCGAGTTACCCCTCCCCGCGCGACCTGGCCGCGGAGGGAGAGGTGGCGCTGCACCGTTTCGCCCGGATGGTCAACGCCTTCGCCACCACGCGCCGCCCGGGGAGCGCGGCGCTGAAGCTGGCGCACGTCGCCGCCGGGTGGTCCGACGTCGCGTACGGCACGTACGTGAACGCCTGGGACGTGACGGCCGGCTCGCTCCTGGTGGAGCAGGCCGGGGGCGTCTACATCCCGCTGTCCGGCAGCATCTTCACCCCCGGCGGCTATCTCGCCTGCGTCGGTGGATTCGACCTCGCCGGCTCCGTGATGGCCGAGGTCTCCACGGCGAGGACCGCCTCGTGATCCGCTGGATCGTCACCGACCTGGACGGAACGCTCGTCGGGCGCGACCTGGCCATGGTGCCCTCCAGCCGGGACGCGCTCCGCCGCTTCGTCGCCTCGGGCGGAGAGGTGGTCATCGCGACCGGGCGGATGGAGCTGTCAGCCCTCCGCTACTACGAGGAACTGGGCCTCACCGGGGCGGCGATCCTCTACAACGGCGCTCGCACCGTGGATCTCGGCACCGGAGCCGTGCTGCGCTCCCGCCACCTGCCGGTGAACGCGTGGAAGGCGCTGCTCGACCTGTTCGAAGAACTCCCGCGGGGCGTCTACCCGGTGGCGTTCTCCGGCGGCGAGGCACTGGCCGTCCACGACGTGCCCGAACTGCGGGATTACGCCCGACGCGACGGAATCACCCTGCGGGATCCGGGCGACTGGTCGGCACTGTCCCCCGGCGAGATCACCAAATGCATGCTGATCGGCGATCGGTTTCCCGAATTGGATATTCCAGGAACCGTCACGGTTCGATCTGAGGCGACCTATCTGGAGGTGCTGCCCGAGGGCGCGACCAAGGGCGCCGCGCTCCGCGAGCTGGCCGCCTCCCGGGGCGTACCGCTGGAGCAGATCGCGGCCGTCGGCGACAACCCCAACGACATCGACATGATCATGACAGCCGGACTCGGGGCCGCGGTCGGCGACGGCCACCCGCAGGTCCGTGCGGTGGCCGATGTCGTGGTCGGGGCCTGCGCGGACGGAGCCGTCGCCGACGTGGTGGAACTGGCCCTCGGCTCCCATCCGTAGGTCGTGAAACCGAGCCCCGAACCGCGTTTCCTTCCCACGCCTAAAGGCGGGGTCTCCACGCTGAAGGGATTTAGATGAAGAACATCACTCACTGGATCGACGGAGTCCCCGCCGGGGACTCCCCCCGTGGCACCGGGAGCACACCTTCGGCGCGACTCGGCGAGATCTTCAACCCGGCGTCGGGGGAGGTCCAGGGACAGGTCCACCTGGCCTCCAGCGCCGAGGTCGACGCGGCCGTGGCCGCCGCCGTCGCGGCCTGGCCCGCCTGGCGGGACACCTCGCTGGCCCGGCGGGCGCGGGTGCTGTTCCGCTTCCGTGAGCTGATGTACGCCCACCGCGACGAGCTCGCGGCGCTGATCAGCGCGGAGCACGGCAAGGTCCACTCCGACGCGCTGGGCGAGGTCGCCCGCGG